>JARHYT010000086.1 GCA_029264775.1 Helicobacter sp.
CTTCAAACATAGGCGTATTTGATTTAAAAAAAACTTTTCCTAATGGTTCATCAATTTTTAACTCTTTATCCATATCAACTTCTAGCAATTCTACTCTCCTATCTTTTAGCATTTTGGTTACAATCATATTCATTGATGCTCATTTTGATTGATGAATTTATCTTTATCATAGAGTGCTTTTATAGAATCTAGGGCATTTCTAGCTTCTTGCTTATTAGATTCAAAATCATAAATTTTTGGAAAATCTACCTCTAGCGTGTAGGCTGTGAAAAGGTTATTTTGCATAAAATTAAACATGGTTAATATTGCCTGAATCTAAAATAAAATTGCTCATATACATATTCCTTACTGCATAGTCTAGTGTTTATTAAAATTTTTAAATATATACTAAGTTAGAGAATAATTGTATCATACTTTGTATAAAAGCATAATGAATATGGATATTTATTTAGCCCATAAAATACCAAAAAGATTTTTTGATAAGAATTTTAGATAAATAAAATTGCATTATTTTGTTTGCATGCTACAAGAATGTTTTATATTGTTTTAGTATAAAAGTATGGGGTAGGGCTAGATTCAACAAGTTGTTATATTTTAAATATTTTCATAAAAATATTTTATATATTATGTTACAATGCTAGCTATATTAGATTAAGTAGGGTAACATGAGAGTTATTTTTAAAAAGTGTGCAATAGTATTATCGTTAGCATTGATTCCATCGGTATCTTTTGCTGATGATGAAGGCGGTGGGAATGGATTTTTTGCGTATTTGTTGGTTATTCTTACATATTCTAGGTGATAAATTTGAGCGATATGAAAGAGGTTTTTTTATATACAGATGGTTCAAGTTTGGGTAATCCGGGTGCTAGTGGATTTTGTGCATTGCTTGAATATAAGGCTAGAGATGGCAAGGTATTTCATAAGCAAGTAAGTGGCGGTGAAGCTTATAGTACAAATGGTAGAATGGAGTTAAAAGCAGTTGTTGAAGGATTAAGATTGCTTAATGAGTCGTGTATGGTTACTATAGTTAGCGATTCAAAATATGTGTGTGATTCCATTGAGCAATATTTACCAAATTGGCAGAAAAAGGGCTTTAAGGATGTTAAACATGTAGATTTGTGGGGCGAATATATGTCACTTAGCAAGATTCATACAATACAAGTAAGGTGGGTAAAAGCACACAATGGGCATCCGCAGAATGAACATTGTGATTATGTTGCGAAATTGAACGCAAAAAAGTTTGTTGCGTCTAATTAACTTTTACTAACATTCATTATATAGTTTATTTTTATATTGTATTCTTATAATCTATGTGGAAATTATAATTATTGCTTGTGTTTTATATCAAAGTTTGTAATTATCTTTTGTATTATTAATATCTAATGTTGTGATGCAATATGATTGCCTTGAGATATGATACATTGAAATTAATTGCATAAGCATATAAATATGACTTAAATTCATGTTTTTTATATGCAATTGTATGATATATGTATTGTTTAATTGCTTAATATTTTAAAAATGTATAAATAGTTTAGTATTTTTACACTTAAATAATGGTTTTTTAGATGCAATAAAAGATCTTATTTATTCACATGCGTATTGTACAGGCTTTTAATAGCGGCAAGACTGCTAGAAATCTGCGATAAAAACATTTTTGCGATTTAGGTTATGTTACTAGTAATTTGCAGATTTTATTTTGTATTTCTTAAATTGCAGTTTAAAAACTCTTATCAATAGTAGCCTACTTTTATCACGCATAAAAGCTTTAGTAGGTACTACAATAGTGTATATTTATTCCTTGTTAATATCAGACACAACATTTGCTGCGTGCTTTAATCTTTTATTATCAAAATGAGTATAGATTCTGCTTGTATCAACACTGCTATGTCCTAAGCTTTCTTGCACTAATATTAAATCTTTACTTTTATTGTAAAGCATGGTTGCAAAGCTATGTCTTAATAAATGTGCTCCATTTTTTGCTTTTCTAATTCCTGCACTAGCTAGCAATGTTTCTATTATTGTATATATGTATGATTGGGCTGGAACGCGAAATTTTTTATTAATAAAAAATTGCATATCGTCAGTTACATTTGGTATGCTATTTCTTATAACCTTCCATTCATTGTAGTATTGTTCTATTAGTGTTCTTAATATAAAGACTACGCGTATTTTATTGCCTTTGCCCCGCAATCTTAATACATAGTAATCCCCCTCTAGTGAAATATCTTTATAACCAATCTCAAGTATTTCGCTAACTCTAGCACCACTATATATAATCATAAGTATAATTAGCTGATTCCTTAAACGCACAGATGTATTAACATGCTTTTGATGTAAATCATATGATTTTAATGATTTTAAGAATCTACTTAATTCTTCTTCTGTTAGAAAATCTGGTAAAACATGATTTACTGAGCGACTAGCAAATGCTATATCCATAGTATATACATGAGACGCACCATTTTCTATAGTATTATGCTTTTGAACAAAATCAAAGAAATTCGTTAAAGCAAATTGGTAATTTCTAATAGTAGTTAAACTTAAATTTGTTGTATAAATACTTAGAAATTCTTGCACATTCTCTGTGTGTATCTCACGCATATCCTCAAAGCCCAATTTCATGCAGTATTCATAAAATATAAATAACGGATTTGCATATGTGTTGATTCCTAACAAACCTATCTTTCTTGCCCTTTTGCAAATAGCCTTAATTTCATTTATAGAATTTCTCCCACCGCTTTGAATATCTTGTATAATCTGTGCAAATTCCCCTTTGTCTTTAACTCTATGTGCTGTAAGCCCCATAAGTTTAGAATAAAAAAATCTCTCTAACCAAAATCTAAGCGAAATATCAAATTTCTCCTTATTTAATGGGTAAGACATATTAACCTCCTTTTTGTTAGTTAAGGTTACAATGCTGGCATATAATCAGTAGGTGAAGAAGCTGTAGCAAACGGCTTTTTCTCTATTCTACCAGCTTCATAACTCATCCTGCCACTTTCAACTGCTAATTTCATTGCCTTTGCCATCATTATTGGATCTTTTGCTTGTGCTATAGCAGTATTGCTTAATACGCCATCTGCACCAAGCTCCATAGCAATACTAGCATCACTTGCACAACCAACACCAGCATCAACTATAACGGGTATTTTTATTGCCTCTTTTATAAACATAACATTATATTTGTTTTGTATGCCAAGCCCACTCCCTATTGGTGCTGCTAATGGCATAACTGCTGCCGCCCCGCTATCCTCTAATTTTTTTGCCATGATTGGATCATCGTTTGTATATACTAGCACTTTAAAGCCATCTTTTGCTAAAACTTTAGTAGCCTCTAGTGTTTCTACTACATCTGGATATAAGGTTTTTGCTGTATCGCCTATAATTTCTAATTTAATAAAATCTATACCTGTTCCTTCTCTCACAAGCTGAAAAAGCTTAATTGCCTCTTTAGACGTTGTGCAACCGGCTGAATTTGGTAAAAATGATATATTAGTGCCTTTAAAATAGTCTATTAAATTTTCTTCATCTTTTTTTAATATATTGACTCTTCTTACTGCAACGGTTATTATTTCTGCCCCGCTAGCAATAGTAGCTTTTCTTGTTGTTTCAAAGTCAATATATTTTCCACTGCCCACGATTAACCTTGATTTAAAACTCTTTCCACCAATAATTAATGACATATAAATCCTTATAAATTCTTAATACAGGTATGAGTTATTATAGCATAAAAAATGTCTAAAAATTGCTCAATGTCCCACAAAAAAAAAAAAACACCTTTGTGTATTTTTTACACACTAGATACACAAAAAATATATTGATTTATTATATACTCATTGTTTTAGTTTCATAGAAATTTATAAAAAACTATAAAAAAAGGAAAAATATTCGATATATCAAACAATTCTAGTATTTGAGGATATTATATGCAAAATAAATGTAAAATTGATGCCAAAAGAAGAGGTAGCTTTGCAAAACTAGCTAGTATTGGCATGCTAACAATGGGTATATTAAGTGCTAACACCAACATAAGCAGTGATATGGATGAAGAAGAGGATAGCAATGATAACTTGCGAAAGCAAAATTACATCAATATAAATCCAGAATATGCAGATAAAGAGAAAATGTTTTTACCAAAGAAAGAAATGAATTTGCAAAAGGGTTCTATCGGGATTGTGGTAGTGAATCCACAAATAGACTTTCTTAGCCCAAAAGGTGTTGGTTGGAGTATTTATGGTGCTAGTATCAAAGAACACAATACGATTGAAAATATAGGTATGCTATTTAGAGCCGCTAAGGCACTTAGAATACCTGTTTTTGTATCTTATGTTGTGTGGAACAAACAAGATTTATTATCGATCGCACATACACCTATGAAGAATTTTATTAAAGGGACAAAGTTAGCTTATGGTGTTGGCAGGGGCATTCGTGCAAATGATATTGATCATAGTGGGGCTGATTTCATAGAAGAGTATAAACCATATATATTAGATAATAAAACAATATTAACTTCACCAAGAAAGGATTTTGGATTAAAAGGAAACGATCTAAATATGAAACTAAGAGAAAATGGAGTTAATCAAGTTATTTTATGCGGTATGGATGCTAATACGCATTTAGATTCTCATTTAAGAGATTTGCTTGCTGAAGGCTTTGAAGTTGGAGTTGTTAGAGATGCTACTGCTGGTGCTAAACTCCCGGAAGGAGATGGATATTTAGCAGGATTGATAAATTTTAGATTTATTGCAAATGAAGTATTTTTTACACCAGACATTATTAAAAAATTACAAAGTATATAATAAAAATTATCTATTACACATTTTGGTGTAGTTTTATATATTTTGATGTATCACAAAATAAACTAAATTGCTATAAACTTAAAATTATTTATTTTTATAGGATAAAATAGGATACATAGATTTAATTTATTGAATGATTCATTTGTAAGCGCAAGCTAACTTATTTTACTCTTATTTTTTTGATTGCAGATGTTATGAGGATTGTTTTTTACCACACTATATTACATGGTATTGTATAAGGATATTTGTTGTGCAAATACAAAGTATTAAAGTTTTACTTGCTGGCTATATAGGTGTTATATTAGTTGGAACACTATGTCTAGGCATGCCGCCAATGTATTATACTAATGTAAGTTTTTTAGATGCATTATTTACTAGTGTATCAGCCATGACTTGCACAGGTTTAGCAATAAAGAATACTGGCTCTGATTTTACTATATACGGTCAAATTGTTATAATGATTCTAATACAGCTTGGTGGCTTTGGTCATATGAGTATGGCAGGGATATTGTTTATGATGGTTGGCAAGAGGCTTAGTGCCTCTGAAAAAGATCTCATAAATGTAGTAGATAATTTAAACAATAATTCTCTTAATGGAATAGGCAGGGCTGTTTTAAATGCAATGATATTTGTTTTGATTATAGAGTTTATAGGTATGTTGTTGTTATGCCCATATTTTATTATTGAGCTAGACGATGTTAAACAGGGCATGTGGGCTGGAATATTTCATTCTATATCTGCATTTAATAATGCTGGTTTTACAATTTTGCATGATGGGCTTGTTCCTTATCAACTAGATCCATTTTTAAATTTTGTGATATGTATTCTTGTTATAATAGGTGGTTTAGGTTATTTATCGTCTATAGAAATTTCTTATTTTTGTTATTCAAAAGTAAGACACAATAAGATTATTGCAGGAAAGGCAAATAAAATAAGATTAAGTTTGAATACAAGAACGGTTATAATCGTTAGCTCGTTGCTTTTGGTTTGTGGAATGTTTAATGTATTGGTGTTTGAGTGGGGAAACCAAAAGACATTAGCCGATTTAACATTTTGGGAAAAGTTGCTTAATGCCTTTTTTGTATCTACTAATTATAGGACTTCTGGATTTAATACGATAGATATAGGTTCATTTGATGATAGGACTATGTTCTTTTCGGTATTTTTTATGATGATTGGTGGTGGACCGGGAGGAACGGCAGCAGGTATAAAGGTTACAACTTTTGCTGTTCTTGTTTCATTATCAATAACAATTATCAAAAATCAAAAAAATACTATCTTATTTGGCAGGACAATACCACAAGATATTGTATCAAAAGCTTTTTGTGTCTTTATCGTAGCCATTGTTTATTTATCATTGTCTGGTTTCTTGCTATCTATTTTTGAGCCAGATGTTAGATTTTTACCGCTTTTGTTTGAAGTAGTTTCGGCATTTAGTACTGTTGGATTGTCAATGGGCGATGGCGGTTCTCTTAGTCTTTGTGCCGATTTTAATACCATTGGATTAATGATTATTATGGTATTAATGATTTCTGGTAAGATTGGAATTTTATCTTTCACTCTTATATTTATGGGTGGAGCAAAGACAAAACATACACAATATGTGCAAGAAAAAATATTGATATAAAGGAATAATATGGCAAAAAGTTATGCTGTTTTGGGATTAGGTAAGTTCGGTTATCATGTTGCCTTAGGGCTTGTTGAAAATAGTGAAAATGTAATTTTATGCGATAATAAAGAATCAAGTTTTGTTAATCTAAGAGATAAAGTAGAACAAATTTATATCCTTGATTGTACCGATAAAATAGCATTGAAAGAAGCTGGTGTAAGCGAGCTTGATGTGGTTATTGTTAGTATAGGGGAAAATATTGAAGCAAGCATTTTGACTGTTATGGCATTAAAAGAATTAGACAATAAAAAAATAATTGCTAAAGCAATATCTAGCACGCATGGAACTATATTAGAAAAGTTAGGTGTAGATGAGGTTGTATATGCCGAGAAACAAGCAGCAAATAGATTATTGAGTGAAATTACAGAATCAAATATTGAGGAAATAGAAATAAGCTCTGGTATGCATGCTTGCAAAGCGATTGTTTCAAACTATTTTGTAAAGCGTAGTGTGGGGACTATAAGAGAAGAGGATAATGTAAGGATAGTCGCAATCCGTAGAGGTGAAACTTGGAATATAGATGTAGATTCTGATTTTGTTTTACAAAGAGGTGATGTTGTATTGTTTCTAGGGGAAGTAGAGTATATATCTAGAATCTTAGAAACGATAGAGAGTTAAAAATATTTATATAACACATAGTTTAATTGCAGTATCATAAAATTTGTTGTGATTCTTGAATATTTATAAAAAGCCTATGGCATATAATATATTGAATCAAAGATTACATGATACATTAAGGGGTTAAAATAGATTAATTTTTAGTTTATAACTATAAAAACCAAAAGACTGCGAATTAATAGGGGAAGTTGATGGTTATAAGAAAAACGCGACAAAACACTTAAATTTAAAACAAGTAAGAGATTCTGCAAGAAATGATATAAAAAATAATGCTTATACAAT
>JARHYT010000003.1 GCA_029264775.1 Helicobacter sp.
AGCAACAGTGAGAATATAAGTGAGTTGAGAACTCCAAGTAGGTCTTTGCATAATTTTTCCTTATAATAATATGTCAAATCTATTAACTAGTTTGATACTCTATCATTATTTAAATATGTAAATAAACCATACAACAAAAACAATAAGTAATGTTAAAAATTAATGAAATTACAAAAGGTTACATATATGGTAATATATAAGTCAAATTATGGTTAGTTATAAATTTACAGAATCACGATCTAAATAGCAATTGTATATATTTTACTATTATCATATTTTACAGACAAATCAAAGAAAGATTGTTAAAATAGAGTATAATAAATCAAAATTAATCAAATAATAAAGGTTACAAAAGTAATCAATGAATATTGATAAAATTACTCTTTCAATTCATTTTTAAGGTTTAGAATGGTTAATAAGCAACGCATCATTGTATTGGGAATTAGTGGTGGTAGCTCACTAGAGCTTAGTTTTCATTTTATCAAGCGATTTCCATTAGACATAATGCTTTATATTGTGCCTAGCAAAAATGCAAGCATAGTATGCAAGGCAGAAAAAAAAATGAATCTAATAAATCATATTAATACATTAAGACAATATAATATAGAAATACATCAAAACATTACAAGCAAGCTTGCCAGTGGTAGTTTTAGATTTGAATCTTGTATAATTTTGCCTACTAGCAGCAACACACTATCATGTATATCAAATGGTTTGCAAAATAATCTTTTAACACGAGTAGCTGGAATTTGTCTAAAAGAAAAACGATTGCTTGTGCTTGGAGTTAGGGAAATGCCTTTAGATTCTATAATGTTGTCCAATATGACTAGATTAGCACATAGTAATGTATGTATAGCACCGCCTATTATAGGATACTATGGAAATATAACAAGTTTAGAATCTATGCAGGATTTTTTAGTAGGAAAATATTTTGATATACTCAATATAGAACATGATTTGTTTAAGCGTTGGGATGGGATATAGATTTAAAATTTATTGCTAACAAAGCTGTTTTATGGGGTTTAACACATATTACTTTAGCTAAAATATCTTTATATTTTATAAATTTATTATATTAAGAATATATGTTTATCTAAGCAAATAATTCCTAGTAAGATTTTGAAAATTTAATAACACATTGTGGATGGCTAACTAAAGCCTATAAATTTGTTAGTGGTTTGATTTAAGCTTAATCCAACTTATATTCTGTTTCAAGATATTTGGTGTAAATTATAGAGGATTTAAAGTCCTTATTGTCCATCATTTTTATGTGAAAAGGTATGGTGGTTTTGATGCCTAGTATTTTAAATTCTTTCAATGCTCGTTTCATTTTAGCGATGGCTTTCTCTCTAGTTTCTCCCCATACAATCAACTTACCAATCATAGAATCATAAAACATAGGTACGACATATCCAGCATAAGCGTGTGTATCCAATCTAACATTAGCTCCACCCGGTGCTATCCATTCTGTTATTTTACCCGGACATGGATAAAACTTTTGCGGATCTTCTGCTGTAATTCTACATTCTATACTATGTCCATTAAATTTTATAGAATCTTGACTAGGCAGTTCCTCTCCTTCGGCGATGCGTATCATCCATTCTACCAAATCTAGCCCGCTCACCATTTCACTAACCGTGTGCTCTACTTGCAATCTAGTATTCATCTCCATAAAGTAGAAATCTTTATTATTGGAATCTAATAAAAATTCAAATGTTCCGGCACCTACATATTTTATATGTTTTGCTGCTTTTATGGCGGTATCAAGCAAATTCTTACGAACTTCTTCACTTAGTATAACAGCTGGTGTTTCTTCTATTAATTTTTGTTGTCGCCTTTGCATAGAACAATCTCTTTCGCCGATATGTACCACATTACCATGCTTATCAGCTAGAATTTGTACTTCAATATGCTTTGGTTTGTTGATAAATTTTTCCATATATATAGTGCCATCCCCAAATGCACTTAAAGCCTCACTTTCTGCAGCAAGATACAAGTTTTTTAATAAGCCTTTATCTGGAACAACTCTCATTCCTCTGCCACCACCACCTGCTGCTGCTTTTAATATGACAGGGTAACCTATGTTGTCGGCTACCTCTAATGCCTCCTTATAGCTCTTTAATGGACCATCGCTACCTACTATTACAGGGACACCTGCTTCTTTCATACAATCCTTAGCTTTTGATTTATCACTCATAATCATCATAACTTCTTTGCTAGGACCGATAAATTCTATGTTGTGGTGTTCGCAAATTTCTACAAAATTTTGATTTTCACTCAAAAAACCATATCCCGGAAAGATAGCATCTGCCTCAAATAGATCCGCAGCAGACATAATAGCTGGAATGTTTAAATAACTCTCACTGCTTTTTTCCCCGCCAATACACACTTTAGCATCTGCTATTTCAAGATAATGAACATCCTTATCTGCTATTGAGTGGATCGCTATTGCTTGCTTGCCCATTTCCTGAATAGTTCTTATTGCCCTGAGTGCTATTTCGCCTCTATTTGCTATCAAGATTCTTTGAAGTTTCTTTTTTTCTACTTGTTTCTTGCTTGTTTTGTCCATGTTGATAAGCCCCTATATCTTTTCTACCATAACCAATTTTGTGCCATATTCAACAGGTTGAGCATCATTAACTTCTATTTCTATAATTTTACAATCAAACTCCGCTTCAATTTCATTCATAATCTTCATTGCTTCAACTATACCTATGGTTTGCCCTTTCTTTATTGTATCTCCCACACTTACATATGGAGCAGCACCAGGGCTTGGTGATCTATAAAATGTGCCTACCATTGGAGATGTTATGAAGTCGGCGTTATCTATGTTTGGTTGCTTTGAGCTTCCATTTATGCTTGGTATAGTTTCTGGTTGTTTTGGTTGTACTACAATTTGGGGTACTGGCTGTGCTGATTGAATCTCTTCTGCTATTTTTACTTTTTTACTATCTTTACTTAATTTAAGTATAAAAGTATCTTGCTCCAGCTTTAAAGATGATAGTTTTGAATCATCAAAAAGCTGTATAATTTCTTTTATCTCTGATAATTTCATATTGAAACCCTTCAATGTTAAATTTTAGTTGCTATGATAGCATAAAGTTTTGAAATTTCATGAATATTATTAATATAAGCTTGATGTGATAAAATGATTTTATAAAATATATGTGATTTTAGGCGATAAAGCTGTATCTTTTTGATGGAGTTATTGTGCTGCAATGGTGTAAAGAGAGAAAATTCCTTGTAACTGCGGTAATTTGGTTTTGTGTTGTTGTGCTTGTATCATTTATACTTATTATAGATAGAGCTAAACAGGTTGATTATCCAACATTTAATAATATTCTAAAAGAAAATCTTATTAAGGAAATCTCGCTAAGTTCAACATATATGTATGTCTATAAGGCAGATGGAGAAATATATAAAGTTTCAACAAGAGATATTGTACTATGTACTAGGATGATAGAAAACTCATATCACAAAGGCGAAATAATTCATGATGAAAAATGTCAATTATATTTGTCTTTCAAGTATGGTAATATTCCTTTAGTAACACCAAAAACTTCAGTTTTCACAAAAATATTTTACGCAATAAATGTCTTTTTTGTTGGATTACTTATACTATATGTATTGTTTGATGAATCAAGGACAAATAAAGACGATAAATACTCCTCTAGTGATACAGGAGGCGACTTTAATGATTTACAAACAATGTCGCTTAGAATTGAGCCTATGAGAAGTTCTGTAAAACTCAAAGATGTAGCAGGTATTAAGGAAGCAAAGGAAGATTTGATAGAGATAATTGACTACCTTAAGAATCCAAAAAAATATCAAGATTTAGGTATATATTTACCTAAGGGTGTTTTACTGGTGGGTCCGCCGGGTGTTGGTAAAACTATGATAGCAAAGGCTATTGCAGGAGAAAGTGGAATCCCATTCTTTTATCAAAGCGGTTCGTCTTTTGTACAAGTATATGTTGGTGTTGGTGCTCAAAGGGTGCGTGAACTATTCGCAAAAGCTAGGGCTAATGCACCATCTATTATTTTTATTGATGAAATAGATGCTGTAGGAAAGGCTAGAGGTGCTGATAATCACCAAGAATGGGAAACAACATTAAACGAGCTTTTAACAGAAATGGATGGTTTTAGTGAGCAAAGCGGTGTTATAGTTATAGGGGCTACAAATCAAGTAGATGTGATGGATCAAGCATTACTTAGAAGTGGTAGATTTGATAGACGAATATATATTGACTTGCCAGACTTACAAGAAAGAGAAGAGATTCTAAAGGTTCATTTAAATAATAGGAGACACAACCTAAAACTACATGAAATTGCAAAAATTTGTATAGGATTTAGTGGTGCAAATATTGCATCTTTAATTAATGAGGCAGCAATAAATGCCTTGAGAAATAATAGACAGGAGATAATATTACAAGATATTTTAGATACAACACAAAAAGTTATGTTTGGTAAAAAGAGGCAAAATACACTAAGTATGCAAGAAAGAAAAGCTTTAGCGTATTATAATGCAGGTAAGGGTATATCTCAATATTGGCTTTCAAATGACTTTTTAAAAATCACTTTAGTGGATGTTAATTCAGAAACAAGTATGAATCAAAAAAATCAAGAGTATAGCTCTGAAAGTGAGCTTATTTCAGAGATTAAAATAGCACTAAGCGGTAATCTATCATTAGAGGTGCATGGCTTTGGAGCATCTACTCTTGCAAAACATGATATAGAAAGAGCAAAAGATATTGCACGAAAAATGTGCGAAGAATATGGCATGGGAGAACGACTTATAACAGATTATGATGATGTATTGGAAATTTTAGAAAAGGCAAAAACGGAGCATAAAGAATTTATATTATCAAATAAGAATTATATAGAAACAATAGCACAAAGATTGATGGAACAAGAAAAAGTTAGCAAAGGTGATATACAAAAAATACTTGAATAGATCTTATATAAAAATACCTAAAGAGGAGCATTTTTGATAGTAGGTTTTATGTTTATGGGCGGTGCTTTGGGCGAAAGCGTAATTGGCATTGAATCTTTTTATGCACTTAAAAAGGTGTATGATTGCAAGCTTATAATATTTACAAGCAAGATTATGCAAAATTTATTGCAGTATTGTGATTTTGTTGATTTGGCTATCGACCTCAATGAAGAAAATATAAACTCCCATAAATGTGATTATTTACTTTTAAGTAAATCCGATACATATCTTATAAGATATGCGTTGAAAACTAATGCAAAAAACATAGTATGTGCAACTAAACCATTAAGCTTTATATCTCCTCGTTGCAAAACAGTTCCTATATATACATTTAAAAAATATTATATGTTAGATGAAAGACAAATTTTATTAGAATATGCAAGACGAATTAATAGAAAATTATACGATAAAAAAATAAAACACATAGATCTAAATCGTGCTAAGGTAAAAACATCTACCCAACATAAAGTTTATATTCATGAATTTTTGCAAACTTCATTGCAAAAGATTCAAAAAAATATGAATAAACACACTAGGCAACCATATCTAATAGCAATAAATCCATTTAACAACGCATGCCCATATTCTTTAACACTAAATGGATTTTTAAAACTCATATATGAAATTGCTAAACTTGATTATTGCATCCCATGTGTTGCTACATACCCGCAAGTTAATGAGCATTTTATAAATCAATACCAAATCTTTAAGGATAGCATGAATAATGATATCCTAAATAAGCTTATTGTTTTTAGCAACAATAATGATTTATTGAATCTAGCAGAATTTATTAATCAAATGAGTTGCGTAATAAGTCCTAGCACAGGCACAATTCATCTTGCATGTAACCTTAGAATTCCAACTATTGCCCTTTACCCACAATATGATACAAGAAGGTGGGCTACTCATAATAATAGATATGTATTTATTCCTAATGATAAAAGTTCTATTCAACCACAAGAAGAAAATATAATTATAGAAAATACAATAAATATGATTATAGAAATGATAAAGTTGCAAGAAATAAGCCCTACACACATTAAATATGATTAATTTTTATAATTCTTGTTATACAATTTTAATCTTTATAGGGCATAATTGCCATACTTTTGTATTGATTTAGGTGGTTACATGAAATTAAAAGAAGCGATAAATAAGGCATTTAAAAATAAAATAAAATTACATAATGATATTACAAATGATTTTGAATTACATGGATTAGCACCACTAGAACATGCTACACAAAATCAGCTTAGCTATATTAATCAAGAACAATATATAAAAGATTTGCAACATTCTAAGGCAGGTGCAGTTTTAATAAAAGATTCTATAAAATCACAAGTCCCATCACATATACAAGCAGTAGTGGTTGATAATCCACATTTAGCATTTGCTTTATTATCTCAATTATTTGCTAAAGGCGATTTCATTGAATGTAAAGATTCTAATAATAATATACATGAAAGTGTATCTATCGCTAACAATGTAGTATTAGGTAAAAATGTATCTATAGGCGCAAACACTATGATTATGCCCGGAGTAGTAATAGCAGATAATGTAGTAATTGGTGATGATTGCAAGATTTATCCAAATGTTGTTATATATCGTGAAAGTGTTATAGGTAATAGGGTGCTAATACATGCAGGAAGTATTATAGGTAGCGATGGATTTGGGTATGCACAAAATGCTATGGGAGAACATAGCAAAATAGAGCATAATGGTTGCACCATCATAGAAGATGATGTAGAAATAGGTGCAAACAATGTAATAGATAGGGCAGTGTTTGGTGAAACTAGAATCAAAAAAGGAAGTAAAGTAGGACATAGTTGTGTTATAGCACACAATTCTATTGTTGGAGAGCATTCCTTGCTTGTAGCACAAGTTGGGTTAGCTGGTTCTACTACTATGGGTAGAAATGTTGTATTAGGTGGGCAAGTTGGAACTGGTGGGCATGTGCATATAGGTGATTTCGTGCAAGTTGCAGGCAGAGGAGCGGTTTCAAAGAATTTACCGCCAAAAAGCAAATGGGGAGGACATCCTATAATGCAGCTTGATGAATGGATGAAGTTTTATGTAAATCTTAGAAGATTGCTAAAAGAAAGAGATAAATAACATAAAGATATACAAATAAACTAATATTTTTACACTTACAATTAACAATATTAAGTTTAATTCAAATTATGCTCCTTGCATATTTTTTGAAATTCTCTATAATATATCCATTTATCCATAATATCTGGTCTATTAGCCTTTAAATGTTGAAATTCACTATCAAATATATCTTTAAGCTGTATGCAAATGTCTTTACTATTTTTGCACCAGCCCTTTTCGCAGAATCTACCATTAATTTTGCAATCTCTAAGCTACCATTATGATTTATGCCTATTTCTGGCACCACAAGTGGCTCTGTATCTTTAGATATGGTTATATTTTGTATTTTAATTTGCATATTAGTTTCCTATAATGAAATAATATCAATTTAAGTATATCATTATTGTTTAAACTTATTTTTTAAATAATGCCTTATATCACTAGGTAATCTAAACAAATCACTAAAAGCTTTGTAATAAAAGTTATTTTTTATTCTTTTATGTTTTTGAAATATTTCAATATTATTATTTTTAATTTGCTCTTCATTTGTTGCGACTGTTTCTTCTGTTACGACTGTTTCTTCTTTACATCTCGGAAGATTTTGTTCCATAATATATATACGCTTGATCGCTTGGTATCATCAAGTCATTTGTATATCCATTTGGTTTATCTTCAACAATAAATATATTATTTGTTTTTGGAGCTAATGCAATGTGTTTTGACAATGAACTATTTGGACATAAGCTATATATTTTACAATCATAATTGTTTTGTAAAAATCTAAGGCATTCTATATCATATTCTTTGCTATGAAAATCGCTTTTATTATGTGATTTTCCAAAACCTGCATCAAAACACAATAAATTTTGTTTCTTTGTATCAAATGCATAATAATCTTTTGTTTTATCATAAAAATCAATTCCACAAAGACATATTTCCTTATATCCTAGTGCAATTGCTACTGCACACATATAAATCCCAGATGTTGGATATCTATTATTATATAGAA
>JARHYT010000043.1 GCA_029264775.1 Helicobacter sp.
CATTATGTGCCATGCCATTTTTTATTGCATTGATGATTGCTGGTATTATAGGTAATGTAGCACAATTTGGTTTTTTGTTAAGTTTTAAGATAATTCAGCCAAAGATTGATAAAATTAATCCTATAAAAGGTGCAAAAAATCTATTTTCATTAAAAAAACTCCTTGATGGTTTTATTATAACATTAAAAGTTAGTATTGCATTTGCAGTTGGATTTTTTATTTTTATAGGCTTTTTAGATGAAGTTTCTGGTGTTTCTTTAAGCCCTCTCAAACAACAATTATTTTGGTTTTATCAAAAGGCTCTTATATTAATAGGTGCATTATTGTTTTTATTTTTAGTTATGGGGATTCTTGATTTTTTAATAAAAAGGTATCAATATATAAAAAGTTTGCGTATGAGTAAGCAAGAGCTTAAGGATGAGTTTAAACAACAAGAAGGAAATCAAGAGGTAAAAGCTAAAATTCGTCAAATTATGATGAAAAATGCTATGAATAAAATGATGAGCGCAATTCCTAGTGCCAATGTTGTTGTAACCAACCCAACACATTATGCAGTAGCTCTTAGATTTAATAGTGAAACAGAATCTGCACCTGTTGTTGTAGCAAAAGGGATAGATCACCTCGCAGTGAGAATAAAAGGTGTGGCAAGAGAATATGAAATTTTGATAATTGAGAATCCACCACTAGCAAGAGAACTTTATAGGCTTGTAGATGTGGATAGAATGATACCCGGAGAAATGTTTGAAGTTGTGGTTGAGTTATTCCAACAAGTAGCAAAATTAGAGGCTGAAAGAGGAAGAGTTCCAGAATTTATGAAAAAAATTCAAAATAGGAATAACTAACAAAAGGATAATTAATTGGGGTAATAATCCATTGGTTAATTGTTATAATTTATAGCTATAAAATTACATATGGGATAAAAAATACTAAAAGCAATATCCTAGTAATAGATAAATTTCATAAATTTTAGTTTATAAAATCTTATAAAACACAAAGAATATTGGATATCGCAATTTTTATTTGCATTATTTAAAAGCATGAAAGTTCAAGTTTTATATAACAAATACATATAAATATCTGCCGACATTAAAGCAATGTGGTATGTAATGCTATTATATATATGTGAATTATTTATTTTAAAGTTTTGTTTTGTTATAATCCATATTTTGTTGTTACTTTAATTTATTTCAAGAGGGATATTCATGAGGGTAAAATTAATTATGTTTATACTAAAACATTATCTGAAATTTGATAAAACTCAACCTTTTATATCTGTAACAGCTATCTTAGCATTTTTGGGTGTTGGTGTTGGTGTTATGGTGCTTTTAGTTACAATGAGTATAATGAATGGTATGATGAAAGAGTTTGAAAACAAACTTTTTATTATGAATTATCCCTTAACTATTTTTTCAGTATCTAGTAATGGCTTAACGCCAGAATTATTGCACTTTTTGGAGAAAAAATTTAGTCATTTAAAATTTAGCCCATATATGCAAACGCAAGCAATAATAAGAATGAATGCTGAAATTTATCCTGTTGTTGTTTATGGGGTAGATTTAAAAAAAGAAAAAGAAATAAATAAAGTATTGCAAGAAAGCAGGACACAGACATTTAATGATACATTTAGCATTGTCGCAGGAGAAACTTTTTATTATTCTCTTGGATTAGAAAAACATGAAAAGTTAATGTTAATATTTACAGACTTAGCACCAACAGGCTTAGCATTAACGCCCAAAATGAAGAAATTTAGTGTAGAGGGGACATTTAATAGTGGCTTAAAAAATTATGATAACTCGATTATATATACTTCTTTTGATGCAATTAAAGCAATTAGAGGAGCTAGAAAGACATTATATGAGGGATTTCATGTATTTTCTAACAATCCTATGAAAGATAAAGAATTACTTATTAATGCACTTTTAGAATATGAACAAAAAACAGGTAAGTCAGTTTATGCTGATGTGCAAGGTTGGTGGGAACAAAATGGAAACTTTTTTTCTGCAATGGAGCTTGAAAAAAGGGCATTATTTCTTGTGTTAATGCTTATTATTCTAATGGCTAGTTTAAATATTATTAGCTCTCTTTTAATGGTGGTTATGAATAGGAGAAAAGAAATCGCATTGTTAATTAGTCTTGGTGCGAGTAAAAAAGATGTAAAAAAAATATTTTTTCGTTTAGGTGCAGTAATCGGAGTTAGTGGTATTTTATTTGGTGTTATTGGAGCATTTTTTATTATGTGGATTCTAAAAACATTCAACATTATATCAATTCCTATAGATGTGTATGGCGTATCAAAGCTACCTATTGAATTGTTATGGACAGATTTGCTATGGACTATTGTAGGTGCATGTTTTATTGTTTGTTTATCATCATATTACCCAGCAAAAAAGGCTAGTCAAATAGATGTGTTGCAGGTATTAAGAAATGAGTAGGTACTAAAAGATGTTGAAAGCAGTTCTATGGAGGAAAAAATAATAACTAACTAGATTTCCAATTTTGAAAATCAACCAACTAGTCATTAGTTAGTTGATTTTTTTATTAGCTATTTTTCTCTAAATGTGAATCAAGAATTTTAATATATTCTACAACCTGCTCAGCTAGCTTACTATCATTTCTTATATACTTATATAAAGGTTTATAATCAAGATACTGACAAGTGCTATTTTTTTGGGGGGTGGGGGGAACTGTTATTATATTATATAGAAAAAGTTTTCTAAACCCAAGATATAATATGTGCCTTATTTCTGTCTCGTTATATATTAGTCCAGCCTCAGGACTAAATAGGCTATACATTTCATCATGGAGTGCCTTAAAATTTAAATTAATATTAATATCCAGATACATCGCCTATAGCGAATTGCTGCGAGCGTTCATTAGATGAGTTTTTATATATCTCTGATGTAATATGATCTTTGATATAGCTAAATTCTTGTATAATACCACGAATTATGGGCTGTGCCTGATAAAGCTGTATGTTATGTGTTAATAAAGTATATACATTGTTTGTGAAAACAACATCAGGGATACGAGGTCGTAGTATTGTAACTCCTTTAAATAAAAATATAAAGATACAAGTATCTTATGTAAATAATATATTATTATGGTAATAAATTATCAATGAATAACTTAAATATTATTGTGAATTGATTTTTTGTATTAAGCTTACAATTCAAGAATATATCTTATATTTACATTAATATCTATTAATTTTAAACAAATAAAACTGATATTAATAAAAACTTTATATAGTTTTAGCATACAAAATATATTATAAAGTGTAGTTTATGTTTTATTACTTTTGCAAAAGATTCTTATTGGTTATACCTACCCTAATCGGTATAATAGCAATAAATTTTTTTATCATACAATTAGCACCGGGCGGACCTATAGAGCAAATGACTTCAAAGCTAACAAACTCCACACATGGGGAAAGCAATATAGGTGGCATAAATTTACAATCATATCAAGGAGCAAAAGGGCTTGATGATGAATTTATAGAAAAGCTTAAAAAAATGTATGGTTTTGATAAGCCTATAACAGAGAGATTTTTCATTATGATAAAGAATTATATCTGTTTTGATTTTGGTACTAGTTTTTATCGTGAGGTAAAAGTTATAGATATAATAAAAGAGAAATTACCCGTGTCAATTTCTCTTGGAATCTTTAGCACCTTGATTGTATATTTGGTGAGTATCCCATTAGGTATTGCAAAGGCTTTATATAATGGAAGTAAATTTGATTTATCAACAAGTATTATTGTGGCATTAATGTATTCTATTCCATCATTTTTATTAGCTATTTTACTTATAGTGTTATTTTCTGGTGGGAGTTTTTGGGATTTATTTCCGTTAAAAGATCTAGTTAGTCAAGATTTTAACACATTGAGTTTGTGGGGTAAAGTAAAAGATTTTTTATGGCATTTAACACTTCCTTTAATTTGTATATGTATCGGTGGCTTTGCAAGTTTAACATTTCTTGTAAAAAATTCTTTTTTAGATGAATTAGGCAAAACCTACACATTAACGGCAAAAAGTAAAGGTGCCAGTAATGCAAGGGTTTTATATAAACATGTATTTAGAAATGCTATGTTACTTATCATTTCATTGTTCCCTGCTACTTTCATAGGAATGTTTTTTAGCTCTAATTTATTGATAGAAATCATTTTTAACCTTGATGGTTTAGGGTTGCTTGGATATGATAGTATAGTTACTAGAGATTATCCAATAGTGTTTGGTACGCTTTTTATATTTACACTAGTTGGTCTCATTGTAGGAATTATAAGTGATATACTATATATGGTAATTGATCCTAGAATCAACTTTGACAAGGCTATGTAATGTTATAAGTAAATTTTATAACTACCCATTTGTATTATACGAAAAATAGCAAGTCCTAAAATTTATACTTTTGCATATAACTAGTCTTGACTATGCAGTAAATTTAAAACCATAACTTAATGGTTTAAAGGTATATTCTATAAAATACTCATTCACTAGGCTTTTTTGAATATATAGTATGCAAAACTCAAAGATATAGCAATAATTCCTGTTGCCGTAGCGTTTGCAATAGTCTCTGCATTTTTACCAGTAGATGTACAACTTAAGCATGGTATATCAACTTTAATGCTATCTTTTTCTGTTAATGCTAAGTCAACATTATTTTTTACATCTCTTATCGGTGCTACTTCTTTTTTATAATGTTTATTCATATCTGCATCCTTTTAATTTTATATTATCTTATAGCTATTAAAATTTATAGCTATAAGATAATATAATAAAAAAAACAATATATCAAGCTTTAATCGTAAAATCACATAAAATATTTATACTTTAAATACGCTACTATATTTGTTAGTTTTATTTATATAAGCTTAAGCATTTTATCAAAATTATGCTATAAAATTTTTTGATAATTTCATTAGATACATTGACCTAGAAAGCCTATCTATGAATTAGGAATTAGCGATATTGTTACAAAACCTTAAGCATAATACATATAGAAAATAAAGCTATAATCATATAAAGATAAAAACCGCCATTTTAAACTGCTTAAGTTTTTGCATATAGATATTTGTCTAATTTTGTTAAAGTTTATAGATACAAATAATAGTTAAAAATATAAAAAACCTTTAAAATATTATTAATTTATTTAGAAATAAATTAATAATATAAAATGGACAGCAAAAATAGTAGGTATTTTAGATTATTTCAAAGCTTTATTAATATATTATAACTTTATAAATGATAAAACTATATAAATTATTATATTTTTAATTATTTATGTTATAATGGATAAATTATGGCAGAATTATTTGATAATTTTTGGAGAATAACAACAAAGGTTGATTTAATCATAAAAACTAGTTTAACTCAAGAACAAACAGCAGGGTTTAAAAAAGCGATTCAAGACTTTGTTCAACAGGTTGATCAATGCTCTAAAAATGGAACAATAGAGGGTTCAAGATCGTCAGAATTGCAAAAATACTTTGACGAGAGCCTAGTAATTATTGAATATATCTCAAAAGTAGATTTTGGGAGTGGAAAGTTAGCTCAATGGTGTTCAGTTGGTTTTTATAGAAAAGATTTGCTAAATTCCTCAATACAAATTTTAAAAACTAAACAATCAATTTAGAACTTTGACTCCAATAAAGATACAACAATAAATTAAGCTAGATTTTGTATTAAATATTTTATACTCAAAATGAGGTTTATCTAACATGGTTTGGCTAGTTAATAATTTTGCTATTTTAAAACTATGTTTAATTGCGTAATCAAGATAGATACAAGGATAAGCTATCAGCAATAAAAAAGTTATTAGAATAGATTCTTTGATTACTTTCATGGCAAAGCCCTTCATCAAGAACTATTTTAAGTTTATTTTTGTTTAATATAGTCTTATCTACGCCTATCTCACTCCTTAATCCTAAGAATATATTTTCAAACTCCAAATCTTTTTTACTTAAGTATTCTTTTTCTTTTTTGAGCGGATTTCTTATGTAATTTTGTAGGTTTGGTGATGTATAATATCGTATATCCCTTATTCTACCTACTGCACTGACTCCTATTCCAAGATATTCATTTCCTCTCCAATATCCTAGATTATGCCTACATTTATTTCTATATGCAAAATTTGATACTTCATATTGATTGAATCCATGATTTTCTAAGCATATCTTTATAAATTCACCAAATCCATCATTAGATTGTAATTCATATCGCTTTTTTTTGCCAAATCTAGAGCTAGGATCTATACTCAAACTATATGCTGATATATGATTTACTTTTAAATTAATGGCATTTAAAATCTCTTGTTCTAGTCTAATTTTAGAATCTAATTTGCAATCATAAATCAAGTCAAGACTAATATTAGAAAGATGTTTATGTGCTATTTCAAAGGCATGCAAAATATCTCTTATTGAATGATTTCTCTCTAGCATATTTAATTTATCTGCATAAAAACTTTGAACTCCTAAACTCAATCTATTAAGCCCTAAATTTTTTAAATGTAAAAGCCATGACTCTTTCAATAAATTAGGATTAGATTCCAAAGTTATTTCGCAATCTGCAATACACAATGGTTTTAAAACCTCAAAAATCTTATCATAATACTTAGAATCTACAAAATTTGGTGTGCCTCCACCAACAAATATGCTTGATAATTTCTTTATATTAAAATATTCTATTTGGTGTTTTAAGTCCTTCAATAAAGCATCAAAGTATGGTGCTATAAGGTCATCTTGGTTAATTTTTGAAAAGAATGCACAATACCCACACTTAGAATCACAAAATGGTATATGTATATATAAATGCAAGAAAACACCTATTTAGTAAAGATTCTATTAACATTAAAATTTGTTATTTGGATTTGATAATATTGCTTTTCTTGAGCTCTCAAGCAGTTCATCTTCCTCTGCGTTTTCTTGATTCTCGATTTTTTGTTGTTTTTTATCATTTTTACTATATGTGTTTTCGTTGTTGAAAATACCCAAATCTAATACATTCATAGTATTCATAAAGATACAAATATCTCTCATTATGCTATTATTTGTTGGAACTGATATTTGTATAATACACGAAAAAGGGATCATAACTAGACTAGCAAAGTTTTCTTTGCCAAAGCCCGCTTCAAATGACATTTCATATTCCCATATTTCAATACTTTCAAAAGTAAAACCTGCAAGAATAAAATCTATGATAGGGTGAAAATTCTTTGAAATTTCTTCTGGCAATAATGGATCAAATTTAACTTTGGATAAATTACATTGTACTGAAAAATGTATGTTTTGATTGATTAGATATTGTATGATTTCCCTTGCGTGCTTAGCAAGGATTGGATTTAAATTAAAATGTTCCATAATCTATCCTTTAAACTGAAATCGTGTATGTGTAGATTATACAAAAAAATACGCATTTAGAAGTCAATAGGATATTATATGTTAAAAAAAACTAGTGTTTTATCTGTAAAATATACTATAGAAAGTATATATAATTGGATTGTATATACTAAAACAAAGTATATGAGGATTTTTATGCAAACTATTGCTATAGTTGGTTTGGGAAATATAAGTAGCACATACGCTATGACTAGACATAATGTTGGATTTCAATTTCTTAGTAGTATCACTGATATAATTAACAGTAGATATTCATCAAATTACGAGAGAATCAGGTTTGGAGATTTTTTACTAGGGGATATAGAGGATAAAATAAGCGTTAAACACAAAAATAATTGTATCCAATGGATAGAGGATAAAAACTTGAGGAGTTATATTGCAACAATAGGGATTAGGGACTTTATTGAAGTATTTATGAATTACCCGAAATTTTTAATGCAATTTAAATTTCTAAGAAAAAAAACCCAAGAGTTAAGTATTAAATATGCCTTAAATATTTTGAATAGCTTAGATAGAGATTATCAGATTTTATTAATTGCCCCTACAACCTTCATGAACAAAAGTGGTGATGCTTTGCAAAAGATACAGAAACGATTTAATATTATTAAAACAATTGTTGTTTATGATGACTTAGATACTAGATTTGGGAGTTTAAATTTTCGTGCTAGTGGGGGAAGTGGTGGTCATAATGGATTGAAATCTATTAATGAATATTACAAGGATTATTTGCGTGTTAAAATTGGCATTGGTTGTAATATATTTTTTAGTGATATATCATCAATAAATGTTAATAATTCTATGACTGCAGAATTTGATATAATAAAAACAAAGTTTATTGATATTTTGGAAGAAAGATTAAATTTTAACCCAGTATTTAAAAATAAAACAATATTTAAGGTTATGAATGATGAGATTTCAAGCAATTTGAAATTAAAAGATAACTATGAAATATTTATGAAACAATTTTATAATATTGGTAAGAGTGGAATGCAAGAAGTATCAAATTATGTGCTGTCACAATTTAGCAAACAAGAGAAAGTTATAATGCCTATTCTCCTAGCATATACTTCATTTGTGTTAATAGGTGCTATATTCGAGTATGTCTATAAGATTCAAACAATGGATTGCGATATATTGGATTCTAGTGCAGATTTCATGCCTCTTGATATTTTTGGTATTCAGTTAAAATAAATATCAAACTTATATTATTTATTGTTGTAAAATTTTTATACAGATTTAGTAGTATTTTTTATTGTATATCCTTATAAGATTTTTCTAGAATTTATGGAATTGCATAAGATTCTAATTACTTAAACATGTATCTTAATGGTTTATATCTAATAATCCGTTGTGATAAGGTTTTGCATAGATGTAATAATTATATATTCTATCTTGGTGATATATCTTGCATTATTTGCAGTAGATCTTAAATGCGTGATTATTCTTAGCCCAATTTATAAGAGATAAATAAAATTTATTCTTAGATTCTAGACAAATGTATATTATATCCATACGCTATTATCTTGATTTATTGGCTCTAGCATATTTTTATACTCTCTATTATTGTTATCATCTTGATTATTTGGAAAGTCAAATAAATACGGACTTGACGAATCAAATCCATCAAAAAAATTATCAAAACTATCTGGATCCCCAATAAATTCATATTCTTCTAGTCGCTGTAATAATCCATCTCTGTCGTATATTTTTCTGCTAACTAGTTTATCATTTTTATACTTCTCTTCCTTGTAAAGCTTTTTATTCTCAAAATATTTTTTTATTTTCTCATTATTTTTATAAAAAATCGTCTTTACAACCTGATTTCCATTGTCTCTGCTATAAAAATTAATTTGTTTAACTTTACCTTGTTCATACATATATTCTTTATTTTTTAAGCCATTTTTATAATATTTTGTAGTTTTAGTTTTGTTTCCATGATCATATAGGATTTCTTCTGTTAGAACTCCATTATTATACCATTTCTGGCTTCCATGTTGAATACCATTAATCTTTTTACAGGATGATTTGTTTTCACCCTGTTTGGTCTTACATACAAAAAAACTAGATGCACCTTGAGAATCTGGTATGTATGATGTTTCACTTATAATTACGCCATTATGACTAGAATCTCTATCTACATATACTGATACATTTAATTCTTGAGTATTGCGTATGAATATATATGCAACAATAATACACAAGGATGCCACAATCACATAATAATACTTTCTCATTTGTAACTTTTCCCACATCAATTAACTATTGTTTCATTTTAATGAATAATATTAAATATATAGTAAAAGTTTCTCATCGCTATCGTTATTGCTATAACTAAACAATATTTAATATTAAGTAACCAACACAATAAGTGTTGTGTTTAGAGGAGCTATAGCTAATGTTGTATATATATATATATATGATGCAACATCTTTAGTTATCAACTTATAGAATCGTGTGAATTTAAAACTAAACCTATACAACCAATCTAAGCAAGTCAAAGCCCAAAAATTTTTAAGCATTCAATAAGATACAAACTACAATTATTATGCTAATAGCTTTTGATTTTTACAATACTAATCGTCTTGAAAATCTTGCAATGTTTCAAGATTAATTCTCATTTCTTCGATCATATTATGTATAGTTTCTGAATTTTTTGCATTTTTGGATTCTAATTTTTCAAAATGACTTTCTAACTCATCTAAATAATCCTGAATCTGCCCTATGATAACTGAAATATCCTCTTTTACAATGTCATCCATAATAACCTCCCGATTAAATTAAACCTACCAAAGACTTAGCTTTGTCGTAAGTATCTCTAGCTATGTCTTTTATGTATTTTTCATTTTGCAATATTATATCATTAATATAGCCCATTTCTTTTGTAAGTTTGATGTATTCTTGCTGTATCGGTTCAAGCTCTTCAAATATTAGCTCGGCTAATGCTAACTTAAACTCACCATATCCTCTAAAGCTATTTTCTATTTCACTGCGAGATTTCCCACTCAAGCATTCGTATATACATAACAGGTTATACAAACCTTCTCTTTCTTTATTGAATGCAAGTTCATTAAAGCTATCTGTTGTTGCTTTTTTAATTTTCTTAATAATCATATCTTTTGAATCAAAAAGGGTTATTGTGCTATACTCTCCCTTATTTGATTTACTCATCTTTACACTTGGATTGTCAAGAGACATAACCCTTGCACCGACATCAGGTATCATTGGTTCTGGTATCTTAAAACATTCTCCATATCTCTCATTAAATCTTATAGCAACATTTCTTGTAAGCTCTAAATGTTGTTTTTGATCTTCTCCTACAGGTACATAGTCGCTCTGATAGAGCAGTATATCTGATGCCATTAATGCTGGATAATTAAATAGTCCCACATTTACATTTTGTGGATTTTTTTGCGATTTATCTTTAAATTGCGTCATGCGACTCATTTCGCCCATCGGTATATTGCAATCCAAAATCCACGCGAGTGCTGCATGATAATCTATTTTACTTTGTATAAATAACTTAGAGTGTTTTGTATCTAGTCCGCAAGCAAGCAACATAGCAAATAACTCAAAAGTCTTTTTACGCAAATCATTTGGTTCCTGATAAATCGTTATTGCATGTGTATTGACGACACAATATATATTTTCATATTTTTCTTGATTTTTAACCCAATTCTTGATTGCCCCAAGATAGTTACCTAGATGTAAATTACCCGTAGGTTGAATGCCTGAAAATACCCTCTTTTTCATTATTTCTAGTTATTACCTTACTTTAATATCGTTGATTATTGTTTTTTAATATATAACAGATAGCAAATTGTGAAAAATAGTTACAAATCTGTTTTGAAAGCCCTATTGTATCATTTTCTGAAATAAAAATCATAAATGAACTTGATTTTTTTGCAATTTTACGCAGATAATTGCCCATATAATGCTTGTATTCCCCTAATTCAGCGGGATTATTTATATGTGTAAAAAATTTACATTTCATTGTTTTTGTAATATATTTATCTTGTAAATTAGGATTTTTATTGTGGTGTTCCATGCTTTTTTTAATAGATTCTAAGCTAATAGATGGTGTTGATTGTGTTTTTATGTATAAATCATGTAAAATACTATATGGTATTTGAGCATATATTTTATAAACTTCTTTAAAACAAGGGTTGTCTATACCTTTTATCAAGTATTTTATAGCTTTGAGTATCCTTGTATTGTGGGTATATTTCATATGTATTTGCCAATGGATATAGGCTAGTGATGGCGATAACAATATAACTTTTCCAACGCGATTATTTTGCTTTATTTGCTTTCTAGCATACAATAATGCCAAATTTGCACCTATACCAAAACCAACAATATCATAACGATTTAGCTTAATGTGAAATTCATCTAGTATATGCGTAGCGGAATTATAACAATTATGTATGCCATATTCACTAAAATATATCATTATTGTTATAACCACCACCAATTTATCTTCTTGTTCTATTTTGTGCTGTAATTTTTATCACAATGTCATTGCTATCATCATTTTTATATCCAATGGTATAGAATACAATATATATAGGTGATTTATCTCCCTTTTTATCCTTCCAGCCATTTCCAAAGTCTTCTAATACTTCTGTGTAGTAATTTGCAACACATAGTCTAGCTTTTTTGTTTGCCATAGCACCTTTATCTTGTATATTGCTAATATGCGATGCAAGCTTAGAAATAATTTGCGGTTTAGTTTGCTCCCAAAGGTTTTCAAACTTCTTTTGTGCTTCCAATCCTCTTATATATCCTTCCTCCCTTGCTCTTTTATCTGCATGAAAATAAAAACTAGTTTCTGATATTTTATTATACACTTCTTTTGCGTTACAAGCTGGAGGCTCTCTACGAGTATCTAATTGCAACGGCACTTGATTATGTGTAGCAGAATCCAATAATCTTTCTTCAACAATTGATAATTTTGCATTTTGTGTGTTATTGCAAGATATTTTATATGTTACACTATATATAGGTGATTTATCTCCCTTTTTATCCTTCCAGCCATTTCCGAAGTCTTCTAATACTTCTGTGTAATAATTCGCCTTACATATTCTTTCCTTTTGGCTTTTACTTACATATTGTTGTTGAATGCTACTTATATGCGAAGTAAGTTTTGGTAATATTTTACTTCTTGTTTGATTCCAAAGTTTCATAAAATCATTGCTAGCCCTTACGCCTTTTGCGTCTAATTCCTCTTTCATCCGCACTTTTGCATGCAAATCAAGGCTTGTAGCCGCTAATCTATCAGACATCAACCCATTATTGCAACTGGGTGCGATATTGCATGTGCTATATTCACTTTTTTTGTTTATGTCTGTAATTGTATTTTGTGTATAGGCTTCGTTGCGTTTAGAATCTTTTGATTTATTTGTATTCTTATCATCTCTTTTGTCTTTGTTTAGATTAGATTCTGTAGCATTAGAATCTTTATTTGAATTAGATTTTTTATTATATTGATTATTTTTTTCATTTGATTTTGATTGCGTATTGTCGGTATTTTTTACATTATTTTTGTTATTTGTGTTGTTAGTATTATTTGTGTTTTTATTATCTTTAGAATCTTTTATATTTGAGTTAGATTGATTGCTATTGTCATCTTTTGTTTGTTGTGTGTTATTTTTATGTTTATTAGATTCTGTAGTATTAGAATCTTTATTTGAATTAGATTTTTTATTATCCGTATATCCATCATTTAATGCTTGATTTGAAGTATAATCGTCATTGCTATTTTGGTTATTATCTGTGGAACTAGAATCTATTTCCCCATTGTTTGAATCATCATTGGTAGTCTCAACTTGTGGTTTCAAATCGTTTAAAGATTCCATGTTTTTACTAGTTAGTTCACCATTGTCTTTTATATCGCTTGATTGATTGTTAGTGCAATAAACTATAACGCCACCTACACACGCTAATGCAACTACTACAAAACCTCTAATAAATTTTGCACCCATTTTCAGCCTCATACATTACAAAATGTTTTGCATTATACTGAAAATGTTATAAAATACTGCTTTAATATGCATATTCAATGCAAAAATATCTATTTTTAAGATGAAATACATCCACTTTAATGTTAAGCTTAATAATAACTATCCAATATTATCTATTTACTTTATCCCTAGATAAATATTATTTTGCTATAAAATATTATTGTTATATCTTTAACTAACCACATTGTATTTATATACACTATAAACTTAATATTCTCTAATATCATAATTACCGCCAAGTCTTATTCTAATTGGTTTTGGCGGGCGTTTTAGATTCTTTGCGGACAGCTCTACAACTTCCCTCATAGAATCATCCAATGCTTCATAATTAGTAGATTTTATAATTTTTATATTATCTATATGCCCATCTGGATACAATGTAAATTCTATTATCCCCCTTCCTTTTTGTTTTAGGTATGCAGCAAGTTTTGGGTATCCCATTCTATTTGCAGTTTGTTGGAACACTTCGCCATTTAAAAAGTAACTCTCTGCTATATAATCCTTTTCTTCTTTGGTCATTTTTTGTAATTCTGTACCATATAATTTTACAAGCTCATCTTGCAATACTTTAGGCAGATTTTCAAGCTTTGCATTTTCTTGCTTTTCTTTTATGCTTTGCATTAGACTTGGTTTTGGAGATGCAAATGGATTAAAATTTCCATTTTGTGGCACACTTAGTTTTTGCAAATCTATATCTGTACTCGGCTTATCTTGTTCTATTTTTACTGGATTAGATTGGTTTATTTGGTTTTTTTGTATAGGAATCTCTTTTATTTGGTTAGTTTGCTTTGTTTGCTGTTCATTTTGTTGTGTATTTGTTTGTTTATTCATTTGCTCTTTATAATCTTTTGTTTGTAAAACACCTAAAGATATTGGTCTTAATACAACCTTTTTTTCGGGCGTTGGCAGTATGGAATATATATATATAGCAATAATGTGTATTAGCAAAGAAATGCTAACAGATAATAGGAATCTATCTTTATAGATTCTGTATTGTCTTGCTATAATATTCATAGTCGATTAATCCTTTTTATAGCAAATCTTTAAAACTTACTTGCGATTTTTCATTATTATTGCATTGTTCATTTTCCTTCTGTATATCGTTAGATTCTATTTCACTGCTTTGCTTTGAATCTAATCTATCAATTAATGTTATGCCATTTGGATTCAATCCTAATATATACTTCGTTTTTCCATGACTAATGACTATTATTTTATTTTTAGAATCAAGAATCTTTGCTTGTTCTATAGATATATTTGATATTTCTTTTCCTCTATTTTGTCTTAATCTTATAAAATATAGTAATATTAGAATGGCAAACATAATTCCTAATACTAAAAAATAACGCCAAGAGCTTAGTTCGTATGTAGAATCGTTCAATAACGCATTGGATTCTGCATTCATTTGTTTATTAACAGAATCTAATTTTATATCTTTATTTTGTAATATTTCTTTATTGGTTAAAATTACTAGATATAGTTTGTTTTTATCTAAAATAAATTTTGCATGGTTTATAGAATCATCTTGCGGTATTACAATGCTTAAACTATCTTGTTTTTTTTCAAATACAACATTACCAAAATTTGTATCAATATTCATATTTGCTTGAATTGAAAATTTTGGTATCGTAAAGATTATATTTGATTGTAAAACATGTGATGATATTAGGTTGCTTATATTTTCTATATCTTTTATATTGGTATTGCTAAGCTCTATGTAGAATACCATCGCAATATTGTTTTCTTTTGCTATTATGCTTGGTATATCAGAATCTTGTATTACCACGACCTGTTTAATCGTATAGATCTCATCTGTTTTTGCATATGCAAACAATATGCTAAATAAAGGCAAAATATAAAATATATTTCTAAAAGCTTTATAGGGCATATTTATAACTCACATTAAATCAATTAATGAAATTTATCACTCATGATCTGATACTTCTCGTGCAATATAATAAACAATCGCATTAGAATCTAGTATTTCATTAATCCTTATTGCAAGGTTTCTTTCATACACCATCACTTCACCCTTACCAACAACTCTATCATTAACAAATATTTCAACGCTAGCTCCTGCTGGCTTTTGTAGATCTATTATAGAGCCTTTTTCGTATTTCAAAATATCGCTTAATGGAATCTGTGTAGTCCCTAAATCAGCACTAAATAGAACTTTCATATCAAGCAAACCTTCGTAGTTTGCCATCATATCCTCAAGATAAGAAGCAAGCTCAATCTCTCTTGGCGTATGTACCTGTTTTTTGTCTAGAATATCAAATCTACTTTCTGCGTTTTGTTCCATTGCCATATACAACTCCCAAAAAATAACACAAATTATATAATATTTTAATAAATGAGTAATTTTATTAGTCGCTACGATAGCACGCTAAATTATATCCTAAAACCTAGATATATTTTGATTTTTATTCATTTATAAATTTATTTAGTGATTAATAGTTATATGGTTATTAATGATATATTCACGACATAGCAGGGTAAATAAAATTCATTAAGACATTAAATAACATCAATGTTAGGTGATAAAAACACATTATAAAATATGGCTAATATGAAATAGCCATCAATTGGGATATATAGTTAAGTTGCTATTCTAGTAGCTATAGATTTATATTGAATCAAGAATAGGCTTGAATACTATTCATATCAATTACATATCTAAACCTTGCCTTACCGCTTGTTAGGTCATTATATGCCTTATCAATTTCATTAATATTTATAATTTCTGTTTCCGGATATATGTTGTGTTTTATTGAAAAGTCAAGCATTTCTTGAGTTTCTTTTATACCGCCAATCAATGAGCCATAAACCTTTTTACCTGCTGATAAAACAAGTTTTGTTAAATCAATTTTTGGTGAAACATTAATCGGAGGTAACCCAACAATTGCTAATTCTCCACCAAATTTTAATAGATCTATATAATCATGTATGTTATATGATGTTGGTATGGTGGATATTATAAAATCAAATTTATCTTTAATATTTTTAGTATTCGTATAAAGTGCCTTTGCACCAAGTCTTATTGCATCATATTTTTTAAGATCATTTCTAGCAAACACACTAACTTCAGCACCCATATTTATAGCATATTTTAGAGCCATAACACCTAGCCCTCCAAAACCTGCTATACCAACTTTATTACCATTTTTTATATTACTAAATTTCAATGGAGAATAGGTAGTAATACCAGCACAAAGGAGCGGTGCAACTTTATCTAGCGGTGCATTTTTTGGCACAATAATTGCGAATTTTTCGCTTACTACTATATTATTAGAGTAACCACCATATGTTGGGCGATTATCATGAAAATAATCAAGGCAGTCATAGGTAAAAACGACTTTTCCATTTTCGCAAAATTGTTCTTGACTTATTTTGCAAGCTTCACATTCACCGCAGCTATTTACCATGCAACCAACACCAGCATAATCTCCAATTTTAAATTTACTCACATTTTTACCTATTGCGACTACTTTTCCTACTATTTCGTGTCCCGGCACCATAGGGTAGATTCCATCTTTCCATTCACTCCTTGTGCTATGTATATCGCTATGGCATATACCTGCGTATAATATTTCTATTAATATATCATGATCCTGCATAGAGTGTCTTTTAAAGTTAAATTGACTAAATGTATCATCTTTATGTGCTATAGCATAGCCTATTGAATCTATTTCCTCTCCATTTTCAGCTTGAGTTAAATTGTTTTCTAATAGCATAGCATTTCCTTATTCAAACAAGTTATACACGCAATTATACAATAAATTTTATTTGTGTAATTGTGTAGGTATTAATTTTTAGTGTTGAGTTAAATAAATTTAGATTATAAGATTTTATAATTTAAAAAGTATTATAAATTAATTATCTAATCATATTGATTTTTACAATTGCCTAATACTTTATTAATGATAACTTTTTAAAACTTAACATGGTTTTAACAATATATACATATTTATTCTTACTATATTTATTTTAATTTTAGCAAAAATAATTGTAATTTAGTTTTAATTTTGCATAATTTTAAGAATATGCAATTTTATACCTAAAAATACATATTTTGGTGCTATAAATAATTTTTTTAATAAAAATTTATACAAATTAAAAAAAACATGTGTATAATACATGAACCAAGAACTATTGAAAGGACAGAATATGAGAAAATTGTTGCCACTAATGGCTGTTGTAGGTTTAAGTAGTTTTGTTTTTGCTAGTGATGCAGCAAGCATTGTTGCTAAACAATGTAAGACTTGCCATGGTGCTAAAATGGAGAAATCTTATCTAAATAAAACTGCTGTTGTTAATACTCTTAGTAGCGAAGAGATTAAGAAGGATTTGTTGGGATATAAGGCTGGTACTCTTAATAAGTATAAAATGGGTGGTCAAATGAAAGCACAAGTAGCTAGATTGAGTGAAGGTGATATTGATGCTTTAGCAAAGTATATACCTACACTTAAATAGTGCATATAGCTTTATATTTAATTTATTGTTGTGTTTATGCGGTTTAGTTGGCTTTTTGGTTTTCTTCGCATAAACTTTTCCTCTATTTCATATTATTTTAGTTAGGTTTATTATTCATTATCCTTAGCTTTATATCATTAATTATGGTTGGTTATTTGTTTAAATTAGATACATTTTTAGATATTAGCTTTGTTGTTGATATATTACCGCTTTTTTATAATGCTTTGGTTTTAACCCTTAAAATATCTTTATATGGCGTAATTGGTGCAATTTTTGTGGGCTTTGTTTCCTCTATTGTTATTTACTATAATGTAAAGCCATTAACATGGGCTGTGAATATTTATATAGAAATTTCTCGCAATACTCCTCTTATTATACAATTGTTCTTTTTATATTTTGGGCTATCATATTGGATAGAAATTCCAAGTTTTTGGTGTGCTGTTATAGGCGTTATTTTTCTTGGTGGAAGTTATATGTCTGAATCTTTTCGCTTGGGATTGCAATCTGTTAAAAAGGTGCAAATAGAGTCTGCTCTTTCACTAGGTTTTAGTAATTTTCAAATATTTAGATACATAATATTTCCTCAGAGTATTCCATTGAGCACACCATCTATTTGTGCAAATATATTATTTTTGATTAAAGAAACTTCAATAGTTGGCATAATAGCTCTTGAAGATTTAATGTCTGTTACAAAAGAAGTCATTGGAAATTATGGACAAACAAACGAAGCTTTATTTCTACTAATATGCTCTTATCTAATAGTGTTATTGCCACTAAGCCTATTGTTTTCTTATATTGAGAGTATATATAGAAAAAATATTTAAAATGAAAGTAAGCCTACAATCCCATTTTACCCGGATTTAAAATATTATTTGGATCAAATGCCTTTTTTAGATTTCTAAATAATTGCATTTCTTCTTCGCTAAAGGCTAGATTCATGAATGGGGCTTTTGCTAAACCAATGCCATGTTCCCCACTCAATGTTCCATCTAGCTTAACTGCAATCTTAAATATTTCTGTAATTGCCTCATGCCCTTTATGTATGTCTTCTAAATTTTCTACCATTACATTTGTATGGACATTACCATCACCTGTATGCCCAAAACATGGAATCTTAAAGCCATACTTTTTGCTAACCTCATCAATTTTTCTTAGTAAATCAGGTAATTTGGATCTTGGAACTGTTATATCCTCATTTAATTTCTTCTTACCATACATACTTATACTTTGACTTGCATTTTTTCTAGCAAACCATAAATCTTCACCTTCTTTAGAATCTTTCGCAACTTTAAATTGCGTGCAATTATTTTCTTTAAATTTGGTTTCTATTTGTTCTAATTGATATATTATCTCTTCTTCTAGGTTTCCATCCACTTCTGTTATAAGTATTGCACCTGCTTCAGTAGGTAGCCCTTTATTAAATTTTTTCTCTACTGCACGAATAGATAAATTATCTAAAAATTCCATAGCTACAGGTACAACTCCACTAGCCATAGTTTTATATACTGCATTCATTGCATCATCTATGGTGTTAAAAACTCCCATAGCACTGCGTTTAAACTTAGGTTTGGATATAAGCTTTAGTGTTATTTCTGTTATGACAGCTAATGTCCCCTCACTAGCTATAAGAGTTCCTGCGATGTTGTAACCTGCTACATCCTTAATAGTTCTTTTGCCTGCTCGTATAATATCTCCATTTGGTAAAACTGCACGAATAGCCATTACATAATCTTTTGTGATTCCATATTTTGCGGCTCTCATTCCACCAGCATTTTCACTCACATTGCCACCTATTGTACTTTGATTTTCACTAGCAGGATCAGGTGGATAAAACAATCCATGAGATTCTACAAAGTTTTGTAGATCTTTGTTGATTACACCCGGTTGCACTCTCACTACAAGATTTTTTTCATCAAGTTCCAATATTTTATTCATATATTTTTCTAATGCTATAATTACTCCACCTTGTGTAGTAATACTTCCGCCAGTGAAACCACTCCCAGCACCTCGTGGTACAACAGGTATTAGATTTTCGTTGCAGTATTTTAAAATTTTGCTAATTTCTTCTTCATTTTTGGGGAATAAAACAATGTCTGGTTCTCTCTCTTCTCTTGTAGCATCATAACTATATGCTAGTTTATGCAATTTATCTGCTTTGGCATTTTCTTTGCCTAACATATCTTCAAAGCTTTTTAAATGTGTACTTACATCTCTCATTTTATGTATTGACATTCATAATCCTTATCTTAACAATTGCAATATATTACTTACTTTTAACAAATTTTGAGTTAAAATATTTAGATTCTTTGTTTTATTGCCCTATGTAATTTGTATTATACAGCTATTTATGTTATTATTGAAAATTATGATAAAATCCTTAGTAAAATTAATAATGAGGCGATTTAATGCAAAGTAACATTAGGAATTTCTCGATTATAGCACATATAGATCATGGTAAAAGCACGATTGCAGATTGTTTATTGCAAACATGTGGTAGCGTATCACAGAGGGAAGTAAGCTCTCAAATGATGGATACTATGGATATAGAGAAAGAAAGAGGCATAACAATAAAAGCCCAAAGTGCTAGATTAATATATAAATACAACAATGAAGAGTATATTTTAAATCTGATAGATACACCCGGACATGTTGATTTTAGCTATGAGGTTTCAAGATCGCTAAAGTCGTGTGAAGGAGTTTTGTTGATTGTTGATGCTAGTCAAGGGATACAGGCACAAACAATAGCAAATGTATATATAGCTCTTGATAATAACCTTGAGATTATTCCAGTAATAAATAAGATTGATTTGCCAGCAGCACAGCCACAAAAAGTTATTGAAGAGATTGAGGAAATATTGGGTCTTGATTGTTCTAATGCGGTATTAGTTAGTGCTAAAACAGGGCAGGGTATAGATGAATTATTGCAAAGTATTATCACATTAATACCACCACCAAATATACAAAATTCAAAGCCACTTAAGGCACTTGTGTATGATTCATGGTTTGATAATTATTTAGGTGCGTTAGGGCTTATTCGTATCATGGAGGGTGAATTAAAAAAAGGTGATATGGTAAAAACCATGAGCTCTAATAATTCTTACCAAGTTTTGGGTTTGGAATATCCACATCCACTTAAAAAACAGGTTACAGAGATTCTAAAAAGTGGCGAAATTGGAATCTTAAATCTTGGTTTAAAGAGTGTTACTGAAATGGCTGTGGGCGATACAATAACACTTTTAGAGAATCCAACTCAAACACCAATAGATGGATTTATGCCAGCAAAGCCATTTGTATTTGCAGGTATCTATCCCATTGATACAGATAGATTTGAGGATTTAAGAGATGCTTTAAATAAATTAAAATTAAATGATTCTGCTTTGCAATTTGAACCAGAAAGTAGCGTGGCTTTGGGATTTGGTTTTCGTGTAGGTTTTCTAGGCTTATTACATATGGAGGTTGTAAAAGAGAGATTAGAGAGAGAATTTAATCTTGACTTAATAGCATCAGCTCCTACAGTTGTTTATGAGGTTGGATTAACAGATGGTAGTAGTGTTATGGTGCAAAATCCTAGTGAATTACCACCAGAGCAAAAGATAGCATATATTAAAGAACCTTTTGTTAGAGCTACAATAATAACACCAACAGAATTTTTAGGAAATATAATTGTTCTTTTAAACAACAAAAGGGGTATTCAAGAAAACATGGAATATCTTAATGAAAATAGAGTTATGTTGGTTTATGCGTTACCTAGCAATGAAATAATTATGGATTTTTATGATAAGCTAAAGAGTCAAACAAAGGGTTATGCTAGTTTTGATTATGAGCCTATAGAATATAGGGAGGGAAATTTGATTAAACTTGATATAAGAGTTGCAGGCGAAGTTGTTGATGCATTAAGTGTAATAGTGGATAAAACGAAAAGCTATGAAAGGGGAAAGGCTTTGGTAACTGCTATGAAAGAAATTGTTCCGCGACAATTATTTGAAGTGGCAATACAAGCTAGTATTGGAAATAAAGTAATTGCTAGAGAAACGGTTAAATCAATGGGAAAAAATGTAACAGCAAAATGTTATGGCGGCGATATAACAAGAAAAAGAAAATTATTAGAGAAACAAAAGGAAGGCAAGAAAAGGTTAAAAGCAATTGGAAAAGTTGAGATTCCGCAGGAGGCATTTTTAGCGGTATTAAAAATTGACTAACGATTCAATTTTAAATATCTAAGCATGTTTTTTATTTTTTTTATTTCAAGTTAATAACTCTTTATAGTATATTTACCCGCATTATTGCAGAATGATATTCCATGATATTTTTATTTGTAATTTCAATGTGGAAATGGTTTACTGCCCTATATTTCATTATTGCTAATTTTATTACTCATAGTTTAGCTTTAACTAGATTTCTAACATTATTTGTATCAAGTATAAGCTCATATAGGTTGCAACTATCTTTTATCGACCAACCAATATCACGCCAAAATAAATTCCCTATGCCATTATCCTTGAAAGCAATTAAGTTAATATGTGTAGCACCTTCTTTTTTTAATGATTCTATAACAAATTCTACCATACTCTTACCAACACCTTTATGCCTGTAATCTTCTCTCACACATACATGATAAAAGTATGCACATCTACCATCATAGCCACACAATATACTACCTACCACATCATTATTGTGTAAGGTAACAACATTTGTATTTGGATTTTTACTTAAGAATTTTTCTATACCCATAAAAGAATCATCAACATCTCTTATATAAAATCCATTTATACTTTTCCATAATTTTAATACCTTGTCATAATCATGTATTGTCATCACACGCAATTGCATATAAAACCTCTAGTAAAAAATAAGCCTAACATTATAAATTATAAAATTAAATGATTATGTTAGGTATATTATTTTATGTTGTTTATTCTATAGTTTAGTCGCTATTGACTATTTCTGCACTTTTAAGTATTTTAAGTTGTTAAGCTCTTGTATAATCTTATTTGCTTCTACTTCGTTATTTTCTTTCTTTAGCAATATAGTATATAATTCATAGATTTCCATGTAATTAGAATCCTTATATTGTGCTAATGCCAACCATGCTCTAGCCTCTGTTATATTATTTTCATATAGTTTATTTTTTGCAATATTTACTATATTTTCTATTGTTGCATACCCAGATATATCCGGAAATGATTTACTTGTAATTTTTGGCATCTTTATTTTTATGCAATCCTTGTTGGATGCCTCACTTATATAGTTTTCACTCTTTGGTATATTATTATCCTTATCTCTTAAACTCTTTAATGGTAAATATCCACGCAAGAGAAATTCATCCCCTATTATTGCCACTAAAACCCATTGTTGCATTATAGATTTAAGAATTATTTGTAAATCTGAATCTAAAATATCTTGAGGGAAATCAAAACATATTATTTGTCCTTTTTTAATTTTAAAAATTGTTTTGCTACTATTGCTATGTGATTGTTTTATATCTATTTTTTTCGCAGTTTTGTAACATTCAAATTTATGTTTTTCATATTTTTTTGTATTGTGTAAGCAAATATCAATATATTCTATTTCATGTTGCATAAAATTTGTGTTTTGATATGATTCTTTTATAATGTGTTTTTGTGTATTTAGTTTTATGTATGAAAGGATGCAAATCACGCAAACTAATGCAATTACTAATGCACGCAATATAAACTCCATTTAAGATTTATGCTTATTTACTTCATGTAATTATAATTATAGACTTTATTTATTGCGTCAATATCTTGTTTTTGCAGTAAAGATTATATGTTGTAAGGAAGCTTATGAGTATGTTTGAAACAATTATTGGTTTAGAAGTTCATGTTCAACTCAATACTAAAACAAAGATATTTTGTTCTTGCGCAACTAGTTTTGGGGAGAATCCAAATACAAATACATGCCCTGTGTGTTTGGGCTTACCGGGGGCATTACCTGTTTTAAATAAGGAGGCTGTAGCAAAAGCTATATCGTTTGGTTGTGCTATTGGGGCAGAAATTAATCAAAATTCTATATTTGCAAGAAAAAATTATTTTTATCCAGATTTACCAAAGGCATATCAAATCAGTCAATTTGAGATTCCAATAGTAGGGAAGGGTAATATAGAAATTGAAGTAGATGGTATTACAAAAACTATAGGTATCACCCGAGCACATTTAGAAGAGGATGCCGGTAAAAATATACATGAGGGTAATTGTTCAAAGATTGATTTAAATAGAGCATGTACACCATTACTAGAAATAGTTAGTGAGCCAGATATGAGAAGCAGTGCAGAAGCAATTGCATATCTAAAAAAATTACATTCAATTGTAAGATTTTTGGAAATAAGTGATGCAAACATGCAGGAGGGTAGCTTTAGATGTGATGCTAATGTATCAATTCGTCCAAAAGGTGAGGATAAATTCTATACGCGTGTTGAGATTAAGAATCTAAATAGCTTTAAATTCATACAAAAAGCTATAGAGTATGAAGTTCAAAGGCAACAGAATGCGTTTGAGAATGGGACATATGAGGATGAAGTATATCAAGAAACAAGGCTATTTGATACAGATAAAGGTGTTACAAAGTCTATGAGAGGTAAGGAAGAAAGTGCAGATTATAGATACTTTAACGATCCTGATTTATTGCCTGTATTTTTAGATGATGAGCTACTAAATAGGGCTAGAAATATTCCTGAAATGCCAGATGTAAAGGTAAAAAGGTATATTGAAACACTTGGATTAAAAGATAGTGATGCAAGAATTTTAACTCAAGATTTAGATTCAACAAAATATTTTGAGTATTTGATAGATAATGGCATATCCCCAAGAATTGCATATACATGGTTAAGCGTTGAGCTACAAGGTAGGTTAAAAAATGGTAATACACTTGCAACTTGTGGAATCACTAAGCAGACATTTGCCACCTTAGTAAGAAGAATAGAGGAAAAAAAGATTAGTGGAGCAGGTGGTAAAGAAATACTAGATATTTTAGTTGAAAATAAGGGTGGGGATGTTGATTTGCTTATTAAAGATTTAGGTTTAGAGCAAATTAGTGATGATAATGCCATACTTAGTGTAATTGAATCTGTTTTAGATTCTAATGCTGATAAGGTTGAGGAATATAAGGCGGGTAAAGAAAAAATGTTAGGATTTTTTGTAGGACAAGTTATGAAGCAAACAAAAGGTATGAATCCAATAAAGGTTAATGAATTGTTGAAACAAAAACTAAATTCATAAAATACTTTAATGCAAAATTGATCAACTAAGGTTATATATGGATATAATTGGTTTTCCTAGTATTGGTGCAAATTTAGAGTTAAAAACATTGATAGAATCCTATCGCACAAATAGAATAGACATAAACGAATTTGTCGATAAAATCTCAAGACTTAGAGAATCCATTTTTAAATATCAAGAAAACTTGTATTTTGTCGTAGTAAATGATTTTAGTTTGTGCGATAGCATGTTTGACTTAAGCAATATGCTAGGCATTATACCAAAAGAATATAAGGATATGGATCATTTAGAACAATATTTTGCCATAGTTGGTGATGGCGATGATTTGAAACATGATAATATTGCTAGATGGTTTAACACTAAATACTATTATGCAATTCCAATATTAAGTGAAGATAACACATATAAAGTAGAACCAACAAAGATTGTATGTGATTATATGCATGCAAGTAAAATGGGATATACACCAAAAATTAGTCTTATTGGTTTTTTTACATATTTTTCGTTGGCTAAAACCAAGCAGAATATAGATAAAAATCAATTCTTTTACAAGGTTAAGAACGCATATTTAGAATTAGTAAAATCTGTAAGCATTCTAAATGATAAAGTAAAAATTGAATTTAGTGAGCCTATATTTACGCAAGATATAGACATAGATTTTAATGAAGTAAAAGATTTTTATAATACAATATCAAGCTATGGTGTTAGGGCGGTAGTAACTACCTTTTTTGGTGCAAGTAACAAGCTAACAAAAGTATTATGTGATAGTGAAATTGAAGGAATTGGACTTGATTTTGTATACGGTGAAGATAATATTGATAGCTTGCAATATATTGCTAAAAGTGGTAAAAAATTATATGCTGGTGTTATTGATGGGCTTAATATATGGGCTATTAATGTAGATTCTGCATTAATGCAATTAGAGAGAATAAGCTCTGTTGTTCCAAAAGATCTAATATATTTGCGTCCTTCTTGCTCGTTATTACACATACCAATTACAACTGAAAATGAAAGTAAAGATTCAATAATACCAACTTGGCTAAGTTTTGCTAAAGAGAAAATAGCGGAGCTAGAGTTATTAAATTCTATTTTTAAACATGGCGTAGTTGATAAGAATAGAAAGGAGTATGATGAGCAAAGACAGAAGTTTAACGCACATCAGTACTCTACAATTATTCACAATTATCCAATAAAATACAAGCTATCAAAAACTAGTGTGGATGAAGTTCAAAAAATAATAGATAGCAAGCTTGCATCTATTTGTCTTAAAAAAAATGAAAAATTAACAAATTATTCTGAATCTATACTTAATATATTCTTGCAATATAATAATGATGAAATTAGTAAAGAAATGTGTATAAACATTTTATCGAAAACAATAAGAAGTTTCATGGAAATAATGCAAGGCATAGATGAAGCTTTTATATTTGAAGGTCTTTCTTTTATGCAAATAGCAGAATTTATTGCAATGCAATTAAATGGTATTTTTGTAACACAAAATGCTTTTATTCAATCTTATGGTATAAATTACATAAAACCATTGATAATATATGGTGATATTGATGTTAAAAATTTGAATATAGCCACACTAGCTAATATGATAAAAAATATATTAAAAGGTGCATGCAACATTAAACTATTAAATCAAGATGCTTTAATAAATTATTCTTTTTTAAGAAATGATATTTCTACTAGCAAGATATATGATCAGTTAAGTTTGTATCTATACGAGGAGATAAAGCTTTTAGAGAGTTATAATATATTTGATATTGACATCTATTCGTGCTAGTTTTTATAGGAGTGGTATGTGTCTGTTTTTTCTCCTTTAGTTATTGTGCCAAATTTTTTAGAGAATCTAACAAAAATGAAATATGATAGATTTGGTGGAAATATACATAAAGAAGAGGTAGACTCCATCTTATCATACATCAACAATCAACATGATATAGAACATGTTGTTTGTTTTATTGGTGGATTTTTTGATACATATTATAAAGTTTTGTGGAACGCATTTGCAACAGGCATTAAATATAAGCAAGCATGTATGTATTGCAATGTATCTAGTGATATTGCCATACCTATTGAATCTAAAAATATATGTGCTTTTTATATAAGTTTTAATTGTTTTAATTTTTTGTATGATTTTATTCCAAAGTTAAGTGAAAAAGGATATAAAGTATCTGTCATAGCACATAGTTGGGGTGCAAAGAATATTTTAAGACTTTGTTTAAAGCATAATTTAAACATATGCAATCTTGTTACCATTGATTGTGTAGGACATTTTACTATTACACATAGACCTACAAATATATTACAATGGGAGAATATTTATATAATAGATCATTTTAGCAGTTATAGTAGGGCTAATTTGGCGGCTATCATTGGCGGTGCAAAGCAATATATTCCTTACGCAGATTCCAATATTGCTATTAATCCCCCTGCAAATCATGCTAGCGTATCGGCTATGCTATGTCATTCAAATTTGATTAATTATAAAAACATTAAGTTTTGAGTTTTATTTCATAACTTTGTTTGTATTTATTTCATTTTGATATAATCGTCTGCTTATTTTGTTTATTTTTGGGGTTTTGCATGAGTTATTTAATTCGTTTTATTTGTATTTTTATTGCATTATTGGCTATAGACCAAACCATAAAATATATGATATTAGACATTGCAAAACCGACTAGCCTTAGTGATTTCATAATAATTTTGGATATGCCTGTTATATCTATTGCTTTAGTTTTTAATACTGGTGTAGCTTTTTCATTTTTTACATGGCTTGGTGAATGGTTGAAATACATTCAACTTGGATTAATATGTGCCATTTTTTTAGTTTTGTATTTTCAGAGGCAATTATTTAAGGAGCATTATATACCATTTGCATTTATGATCTCTGGCGGGGCATCAAACATTCTTGATAGATTCTTACATGGTGGTGTAGTAGATTATATCTACTGGCATTACGGATTTGACTTTCCTATATTTAATCTTGCTGATATTCTCATTGATTTTGGGATAGGTTTATTCATTCTTAAAACCTTATTATTTAAGAGATCATGAATATTACCATATTCTAAAGAGTCTTGAATGTTGTGTAAATACATTTAAATCCACAGATTCCCTCAAAGCATCACAAGCTGATAGCATGCCTAAATCGCATGCTTGTTTTTGATATTGTTGATATGTTTTTTTGCCTAATTGTTTTGAATCTAAGTATGCACAAGCAAGTGCAAATTCTTTTTTACATGCTTTTTCTTTATACGATGTAATATTAATATTATTGTTTTTGGCGAGCATTTCATCATTTTCATATACTATAGAAAGCAATAAGCACTCAAATGTCCCATCTTTAACACATTTCTTTTTAATCGATTCTAAAATTTTACTAGCGATTACATTATTTCCCTCTTGTATATATTTTTGCCTCATATACATACAACTCAAAGAATCATTAAAATAGCATCCCTTTTTGATGTATTCTAATGTCTTTTGTGGATCTCTTGATACACCTCTAGCATCTCTGCTTGCTACAGACAATAAACCACAGCTAAGCCCCACTCCTTCATCGCATTCTTTTTCAAAATTTGTTAATATTGTTTTGCATATATCTCCATTTTCATAATAATAGCATTTTATAAAAAGATTTGTTTTGCTAATTTTTTCCTCATCAGTAATTGTTTTTGCTTCAATATTATGCCATTTATAATCTGGATCAATAACAAAATTACTAAGCGTATCATTCTTTTTTATTGCATCATTTTTACCCACACAAGCAATACATAACAATAAGATAACTGCCATATTAAGTAGTTTTATCATTAATATCCTTTTGTTTAAATTTTATGTTTACAACAAATGCCCTAATTTTTCTTTTTTTATATTTAAATAACTTCTGTTGTATTCATTTGGCTCAATCAATATGCTATCTCTGACGCACTCTACATATTTTTCCATGTTAGCAATTTTATATGGATTATTTGTTAATAATCGTATTTTTGTAATATTAAAATGCTTAAAAATCTCCCCCACTATGCTATATTCTCTTTCATCTTTATTAAAGCCTAATGCCTCATTTGCCTGTACTGTATCCATACCACCATCTTGCAAATTATACGCATTTATTTTATTAAACAATCCTATACCCCTTCCTTCTTGTCGTAAATATATAAGCATCCCGCCTTCTTTATGTATCTTTTTCATAGCCAATGATAATTCCGGACCACAATCGCATTTCATAGATCCAAATACATCCCCTGTCAGGCATTCAGAATGCACTCTAACAAGAGGTATATCCCCAATTTTATCAGTAAATACCACCAAATGCTCTTTTATTTCATTGTGTTCCATATATTCTCGAAATGCCTTTGTTTTAAAATTACCGAATCTAGTTGGTAAATTTGCTTGTTTGGAAACTTCAAATTTCATAATTGTACAATACCCTTGATTTTATTTTGTGTAAAATTGCTAAATTATATAGAAAAATTTAAAACCATTTATAAATATTTGCAAAACTGCATGTTTTAGTTATATATATAAAATATCAAATAACTATAATTTTAATATTTTATATATCCATAATCAATTTTAATTTTATGTATTTATGTTTTTTATCGTTACTTGCTATGTGAAAAATTTATATAAAATAAAAACTATGGTATAATATGGCGATTTTGTAACGAAATATTAATGCGAGGTTTTATTGTGAGCATTCTTGGTGTGCTTTTTCGACCACTTTTTGCAACCGTTCTAATTGGTGTTAATTATAGCGACTCTGTTTGTAAGGTTAAGGTTGTAAAAAAACGCGGTGGCAGTATAGTAGAAGAAACAGATAGGGAGTTTAAGATTCTAAACAATGAATTATCTGTTGATGTTATTAAATACATTAACAAAATTAAATCTCGCTATGCTTTCAGCTATTTAGCAATTATTAGCAAGAATTTGGAACAAGTGTTAGTTCCGGGTGTAAAAAAAAATCATTTTAGTGCATTTAATGTTAATGAAAAAGAATATAAATTTGTGAAGTTGCCAAGTGCTTTTGCATTTATTTTGAAAGATGATATTATTCAATATCAAAATATGTTTAAGAAGGCAAAAGGTCTTGACTTTTTATTTTCACCTTTTGTTTTACTTTTTTTCAAATCTAAGAGTTTTGTTAGCGACAAACCAAAACTTTTTGTGTTGCAAGAAAAAGATGAGATGTGTACTCTTGTTGTAACGCGTAAAAGTATTTTATATGGTTCTTTTTTACCTATGAGTGCTGGTGAGCAAGTAACTAATGTTGTAAATAAATTACCTCCATCGTTATCAGAGGATACTTTAGTTTCTGATACAATACATAGTAGCTCTACAGCACAGGGTATTGATGACTTGAATACGGAATTAGGTGGGCTTGAGGATGAATTAGAAGATTTTGAAACTTTTGATTTTGATAGTTTATCTAGCGAATCTAGTGAAAATATCAGTGGTTCTAGTGAGAGTGAGGATGGTTCTCCGATGGAAAATTTACATGACTTGGGGCGTTCTACCACTATAATAAATCTTTTGAATGCAGCCATAAAAGATTTCTATCATAATTCATTATATGAGAGTGATTTTATAGAGGAAATAGTGTTTTTTGATTGCTATGGTATTTCACTCCAAGCTATTGATAATATTCGCTCAAATCTCATGATAGATTTTTCACTTGTGGCACTAGATTTGCTTAAAGAGCTTACTAATATTATACAAATAGAGCTTGATAGTTAAGGAAGATTATGACTTATAGTTTTACAAAAGCTACATCTAAACATGTTTTAAAGCCCGCTACAAAGATTTGGGCATTTTACTTTGTTTTAGCTTTTGGTATTCTCATAGTATTCAAGGTTAATTTGTTGTTACAAATAGAAAGTTTAAAAGAATCTCAGGAATCAATGAAAGCTGAACAAGAGCTAATAGCAAATAAGACTGCGTCTCTTGAAAAAGAAGGTGAGAGGCTTCACTATGAATTAGGCATTGCTTCTCAGATTACAAATAGAGACGAAAAATTACGCACACAAATTAAAAATATTATAGATATGATACCACAAGGTATTCAAATATCCGAAATTAAATTTGATAATAATGTTTTATTCATGCGTGGCATAACGATTAGTAGAGAGTTGTTTGAAACATCCTTGCAATCTCAATTAAGAACAATTTACACTACAAGTAATGCAAGTTTTTATGAATTGTCAAGTGGTTGGCTAAATTTTGAATCTATTAGTAAAACTGCGGATAATGATGGGCTAATAGAACGAATTGATGAAATTAGATAACATAAATATTTGAGGAGCTACTGATGGCGTTGTTTAAAGATGTAGAACCAGATGTTATTTTTAGGCATCTTGTGTGGAGCGTTTTATTTGTTTCTGCGGTAGCCTACTATATTAATGTTTATATATTGCCGCATATAGAATCATATAAAGAACAAGTCCGATTTACTCGTGTTACACGCGAAGTGCTTGAAAATACGAAAGCGATTAATACTAATGCACAATCAAGAGTCAATGCTTTTTCTAATAGTAACTATGAGAAATTAAAGGTTTTTGGTGGAAATATCAATGAATCTGTGATAAGAAAAAATCTACCCAAAGGTTTTTTGCGTTTAAATGTTAAAAAGCTTAGAGAAGAAGTTATCCCAAAAGACCAACTTAAGAAACAATTTTATAGTATTAGCGGTGAAGTTGGGATTAATAATCTCACATTAATACTTGATATTGTTCCAACACTTCATAAAAAAAATATGAGTGCAATATTAGAACTACCACTTTCTTTAAAGAAGACACCAAAAGGAAATCTTGCATTTAGCATACAAATAGCAATTACGCAAAGTACTTATACAAGATAAAAAAGGTAAAATATGGGTGATAAAAAGTTATTTAATAGCGAATGGGAAGAACTTATTTATAAGCAATGTGAGGATAGGGGATATTTTGAGCCAAATTCATGTCGTGTAGAGTCTTGCGATTCTAAATACTCTAAAACATTTTGCATCATGATGCCACCACCTAATGTAACAGGGGTATTGCATATAGGACATGCTTTAACTTTTACTTTGCAAGATATTATTACTAGATATAAAAGAATGGATGGTTACAAGACATTATGGCAACCGGGACTAGATCATGCGGGTATAGCGACTCAAAATGTGGTAGAAAAACAGCTTTTAGCAAAGAATATTAAAAAAGAAGATATAGGAAGAGAGAAATTTATTGAGAAAGTGTGGGAATGGAAGGAAGAAAGTGGTGGGGCAATATTACAACAAATGCGATCCATGGGTTTTTCACCTGCTTTTAAAAGAACTAGATTCACCATGGATAAAGGCTTGGAAAATGCAGTAAAAGAAACCTTTAAAACATGGTATGAAAAAGGTTTTATTTATCGTGGCGAAAGGATGATAAATTGGTGTACTCATGATGGAGCTTTAAGCGATATTGAGGTTGATTATGAAGAAAATGTTTCTAAATTATATTATTTGCGTTATTATTTAAGCAATGAAGATTCTAAAATACCTTATATTGTGGTAGCTACAACTAGACCAGAAACATATTTTGGCGATACTGCCTTAATGGTTAATCCAGATGATGAGAGATATAAACATTTAATAGGCAAAAAATTACTGTTACCGCTTATAGATAGAGAGATACCAATCATTGCTGATTCTGTTGTAGATATGGAGTTTGGTAGTGGTGCTGTTAAAGTAACTCCGGCACATGATATAAATGATTATGAGGTAGGCATAAGACATAATTTAGAAAGCATTGTAATATTTGATAAAAATGGAATCTTGAATGAATATTGTGGTGAATTTAGTGGCATTGAAAGATTGGTTGCTAGAGAAAAAATTATTGCAAAATTGCAAGAGAATGGTTTTGTAGAAAAAATTGAAGATTATACAAATAAAATAGGCAAATGTTATCGTTGTGGAAATATAATTGAGCCATATATATCAAAACAATGGTTTGTTAAAGCAGACATTGCAAAAGGTGCAATCCGTAGGATAGAAAATGGTGAGGCTAGATTCTATCCTAGTCAATGGAAAAATAATTATGATGCTTGGATGAGAGATCTAAAAGATTGGTGTATTAGTCGTCAATTGTGGTGGGGGCATAGAATCCCTGTATTTTATTGTGAATGTGGGAATGAATTTGTAAGCATAGAATCTTTACCAAAATGTCCAAAATGCGATAGTAAAAATGTGGTTCAAGATAATGATGTGCTTGATACTTGGTTTAGCTCTGCATTATGGAGTCATAGCACATTGGGCTTTAAGAATGGTGATTTTGGTAAAGGGACTTTATGGAATGAGAATGATTTAGATGAGTTTCATCCAAATTCATTGCTTATAACAGGTTTTGATATATTGTTCTTTTGGGTAGCAAGAATGCTTTTAAGTGCTGATGTAAATTGCAATCAAATTGCATTTAAAGATATTTATTTGCATGCTTTAGTCCTTGATGAAAAAGGGCAGAAGATGAGTAAATCAAAAGGCAATGTAATAGATCCGTTGGTTTTATGTAAAGAGTATGGTGCGGATGTCGTGCGTTTTACTCTGTCGTTTTTGTGTATTCAGGGCAGGGATATTCGTTTATCCACAAAACAGTTAGAGATAACTAAAAATTTTACAAATAAAATTGCAAATGCAATGAGTTTTTTACAACTTTATGCTGGGCAGTTAGATTCTGATTATTCGTTCATACAAATTGGTGATATTAGTAATTATAAAACACCGCTTGGAATTTATATGAAATCTAGGCTTAATCTTGCAACATTAGAAGCTAGGAATGCTATTGATACATATAGGTTTGATTTATTTGCTAGTATTTTATATCGTTTTTTGTGGAATGAATTTTGTGATATTGGTATTGAATTTACAAAGGCTAGTAAGCAAAGTGTTTTTGAATTGGCAAGTATATTTATAGAATCTATGAAGCTTTTGCATCCACTAATGCCATTTTTAAGTGAATATGTATTTCATACTCTACTTGGCAGAAATATACAAGATGGACTTTCAGATTTTGATTCTATAATGATAGAATCTTTTCCTATAGATACACAAAGGGATGAGAATTTAGAACATATATTTACATTAATGCTGGATTCTATAACTACAATTCGTAGAATGCGTATTAATCTAAACATAGGCAATGATCTTGTAAAGAATGTTTTTATTGAGCTTAGGGAATCAGATAGGCATATTTTAGAATCATTACAAACAAATGTTCAATATGATACTATTCATAACCTATTTTTCTCGTTTGTGATGAAATTGGCAAAGGTTGAGGAGGTAGCATTTGTATCATCTAAACCAATAAATTGTGTAGCAGATATTGGTGAATATGTAAAAGTGTATCTTGAGTTAAGCAACTTTGATTTAAATAGTATTATAGAAAGATTGAATAAGCAAGAGGAAAAGATACAAAAAGAAACTATTAAGCTTGAATCTATGCTAAATAACGATAAATTTATTGCAAATGCACCAAAAGAAGTTGTAAATCAAAATCAACAAAATTTATTGAATTTAAAAGAAAAGCTTAGGAAAGTCATTGATGAAAAAAAATATTTAAATAGTCTTAGGTGATTTATTTTACAAGATTGTAGTATATTATTATCATGCTTTTTTAGATTTATAATTATAGATTTGTTTAATATCAAACATTATCTATATTGCTAATTTAATATTAAGCTACAAATGTAGTTTTGATGATTAATAAATTGAATTAAAGTAACACTTCATGTTTTTTTTATATTATTTCATATCTTTGTGTAATAGTATTTATATATTTTTTTTACCATAATCTTAACTTGCACATAAGGATTTTAATGAAGAAGGTTGTAATAGTTGGTGCTAAAAGAACAGCTATAGGGGCTTTTGGTAAGTCTCTTAGCGGTATTAGTGTTAAAGGGATGTCGGTTTCTGTATTTCAAGAGTTACTTAATGTAACAAAGCTTGATAAAAATATGATTGATGAGGTTATATTAGGCAATGTATTGTCGGCTTGTCTTGGACAAAATCCTGCAAAACAGATTGCATTTGATATTGGCTTAAAACAAGAAATAAGTGCTTTTTGCGTAAATCAGGTTTGTGGTTCTGGATTAAAAGCAATAGAGCTAGCCTATCAAAGTATAGCTTTGGGTAATAGTGATATTGTGGTAGCTGGTGGAAGTGAAAATATGAGTAATTCTGTGTATGCCCTAAATGGTGCTAGGTTTGGCTATAAGATGGGCAATCAAAATTTGGTTGATACAATGATTAATGATGGCTTGTGGTGTGCTATTGGTGATTATCATATGGGAATTACAGCTGAAAATATTGCTAAAGAATATAAGATTAATAGGCAAGAACAGGATGAATTTGCATTTCACTCTCATAGGAAGTCAAGCTTAGCGATTAAGAATGGGTTTTTTGCAGATGAAATTGTTCCCATTAGTATCAAAAATAAAAAAAATGAAGTAGTTTTTGATACAGATGAGTTTGTTAGACATGATATAGATTTAGAATCTCTTGCTAAACTTAAGCCTGCTTTTGATAAAAATGGTAGTGTTACTGCAGGTAATTCATCAGGAATTAACGATGGCTCTTCATTATTAATATTAGCTAGTTACGATAAGGCAAAAGAGCTTAATCTACCCATTCTTGCTACACTTAAAGCATTCGGAAATATTGGTGTAAAGCCTAGTATCATGGGAATTGGTGCAGCATTTGCGGCAAAAAAAGCTTTATATAATGCAAAACTTAATATAAATGATATAGATATAATTGAAGCAAATGAAGCTTTTGCATCACAAAGTATAGCAACGCTTAAAGAGCTAAATTTACCTATTGATTCTATGAAAGTTAATATATATGGTGGTGCTATTGCATTAGGGCATCCAATAGGTGCTAGTGGAGCTAGAATATTAACAACTCTTATTCATGCTTTAAGAAGGAATAAGAAAACCTTAGGTTTAGCAACACTTTGTATTGGTGGCGGACAAGGTATAAGTGCTGTTGTTGAAGTTAATGAGTAAGGGGTAATTATGAATAAGATTATTGATAACTTAGATAATATTTTGAAAAATGTGCGTGATGGTTCTACTTTACTTGTAGGAGGTTTTGGTCTATGTGGGATACCGGAATATTGCATTGAAATAATTAAAAATATTGGTGTTAAAGACCTTACAATAGTGAGTAATAATTGTGGCGTAGATGATTTTGGATTGGGTATATTATTGCAAAATAGGCAAATTAAGAAAATTATTGCTTCTTATGTGGGGGAAAATAAGCTTTTTGAACAGCAATTTATAAACGGAGATATAGAGGTAATATTAACACCACAAGGCACATTAGCAGAACAGCTTAGAGCCGGTGGTGCTGGCATTGCAGGATTTTATACTCCAACAGGTGTAGGTACGGCAATAGCAGAGGGCAAAGAAACAAAAGTATTTGATGGTAAAGAATATTTATTAGAGAAAGCTATAAAAGGTGATTTTGGGCTTATTAAAGCACAAAAAGCCGATAAGCATGGTAATCTAGTTTTTAATAAAACAGCAAGAAATTTTAATCCATTGTGTGCTATGGCTGCAAATGTTAGTGTAGCTGAAGTCGAAGAGATAGTGGATGAAATAGAGCCAGATTCAATTCATTTATCTGGAATTTATATAGATTATGTATATCTAGGAAATAAATACGAAAAAAGAATTGAAAAAATTATCACAAGGGAGGTTTAGTATGTCAAAAGAAACTATAGTAAAAAGAGCCACAAAGGAAGTTAAAGATGGTATGTACATAAATTTAGGTATAGGAATACCAACATTAATAGCTAATGAAATAGATAATTTAGGTTTAGATGTATTTTTGCATTCTGAAAATGGTTTATTAGGAATAGGTGCTTATCCTAAAAAAGATGAAATAGATGCAGATTTAATAAATGCTGGTAAAGAAACTATTACTACAATAAAAGGTGCTAGTTTTTTTGATAGTGCAGAATCTTTTGCCATGATTAGAGGTGGTCATATTGATTTAGCTATTTTAGGTGGCATGGAGGTTTCTCAATATGGAGATTTAGCAAATTATATGATACCAAATAAGCTTGTTAAAGGTATGGGCGGTGCTATGGATCTTGTAAATGGTGCAAAAAAAATAGTTGTTGTTATGGAGCATACTAACAAAAAAGGTGAGAGCAAGGTTAAAAAATTATGTGATTTGCCATTGACGGGTAAGGGGGTAGTCCATAGGTTGATTACGGAATTATGTGTTTTTGATTTTGGTAATGGCATTATGAAACTCATTGAGTTACAACCGGGTGTATCACTCGATGAGGTTAAATCAAAAACTCAAGCAGAGTTTGAAATTGCATTATAGTTATGAATATACTATGTAAAAAATAGGAGAGTGTACTTATGTTTCTTAAGAGATTTACACATGGTTGCGTTGTACTGGCTTCCAAAATGCTACCAGATTCGTTTGTATTGGTTGCCATATTAACTTTGGTAGTTTTTATAGTTGCTATGCCGCTAACACAACAAACACCATTAGATATGATAAACCATTGGGGTAGTGGTGCATGGTCTTTACTTGGTTTTTCCATGCAAATGGCTTTGGTGCTGGTATTGGGACAAGCATTAGCAAGTGCTAGAGTTATATCAAATATATTAAAAAATCTCGCTTCTACTCCAAATAGCTCTTTTAGTGCAATTGTTATGGTTACTATTTTGGGTCTTGTAGCTAGCTGGATTAATTGGGGCTTTGGGCTTGTTATAAGTGCTATTTTTGCAAAAGAGATTGCAAAGCAATGTAAGGGTGTGGATTATCGATTGTTAATTGCTGCGGCTTATTCTGGTTTTGTTATATGGCATGGAGGACTTTCTGGCTCTATTCCTCTAACAATCGCTAGTGGCGGAGATACTTTGGCAAAAACTACTTCTGGTGCAATAACACAAGCAATTCCTGTTAGTGAAACAATTTTTGCTAGCTATAATTTAATCATAGTTGCAATAATATTTATATTTCTACCTTTTATATTGGCTTTAATTCATCCGCAGAAAAAAGATATAATAGAAATTGATAAAAAATTACTTGAAGATTCTAAAGAAGTAGAGGTTATAAGCCATAAAGGGGAACATACTATAGCTAGTTATTTAGAGCATAGCATAGTACTAAGTCTTGTTATTAGTATATTTGGATTTGTTTATATAGTTTCATATTTTGTAAAGGGTGGTTCTTTAGACTTAAATATAGTTAATATGATATTTCTATTTGCTGGAATCTTGCTGCATAGGACGCTAATTTCTTATGTAAAGGCGATTAATCACGCAGCAAGAGGTGCTGCAGGAATCTTATTGCAATTCCCATTTTATGCGGGTATCATGGGTATGATGGTTGGTGCATCTTCTAGTAGTGGGGATTCGTTAGCAGGCTTATTATCTCTTGCATTTGCTAAATTTTCAACACAAGAGACATTCCCGCTTTTTACATTTCTTAGTGCTGGCATTGTTAATATATTTGTTCCTTCTGGTGGCGGACAATGGGCTGTGCAAGCTCCTATTATGATACCTGCAGGAATAGAGTTAGGTATCAAGCCATCTGTTGTTGCTATGGCTATAGCATGGGGAGATGCGTGGACAAATATGATTCAACCATTTTGGGCTTTACCAGCCCTAGCTATAGCTGGTCTTGGTGCAAAAGATGTAATGGGATATTGCGTAATTACCCTTATATTTGTGGGTTTTGTTGTTTGTGGTGTTTTATTTTTTATGACTTGATTGTAAATGCAGGTAATTTATGCAACTTAATGTCATCAGTAACTGATGACATTAAGTTAGAGGGGAAACAATGTAACTCAACATATCAATATTTTACCATAAGTCGCATAATGTATTTATTGAATTATTTTTTAATAACCATATAGTTGCAGTAGTCCCCCATATTTTTCTACTCTTCTATCACGGAAGAAAGGCCAAATATCTCTGGTATCTTTTGTTTTTTGTAGATCTATAGTTGCATACAAAATCTCTTCTTTATCACTACTAGCTTTAGCAATTATTTCCCCTTGAGTCCCACACACAAAACTATTTCCAAAAAATCTTATACCCTGATTTTTTTCTACTAAACTTGGTTCAAATCCCACACGATTTATGCTAGCAAGTGGTAATCCATTTGCTATTGCATGACTTCTTTGAATAATCTGCCATGCTTCAAGTTGCCTTTCTTTCTCATCTTGATTATCAGAATCAAACCAGCCAATAGCGGTAGGATATATCAATATGTCTGCTCCATTCATAGCCATAAGTCTAGCTGCTTCGGGAAACCACTGATCCCAGCAAACCAAAACGCCTAAATTACCAACACTAGTTTTTATGGGATTAAAACCCAAATCACCATTAGTAAAATAGAATTTTTCATAAAATTGCGGATCATCTGGTATATGCATCTTTCTATATTTTCCCGCAATGCTACCATCTTTTTCAAAAACTACAGAAGTATTATGATAAATTCCCTTTGCTCTTTGCTCAAATAATGAGGTAACTAAAACTACATTAGATTGCTTGGCAATAGCACTAAAGAACTCTACATTCTCATTAAAGTCATCAGCAAATTCAAAGTATTTTGTTTCTTCGCTTTGGCAAAAATATTGTGTGGTATGAAGTTCTTGCAATAGAATCAAATCTGCTTTTTTGCTAGCTTCTTCTATATGTTTCTTTGTTTTTTGCTTCATTTTATTTGATAATACTTTTTGCCAAGGTTCTAGTTGAGTTTGAGATAGTATTTTTAACTCCTCTGCATCTACACTATCAAATACATATGAATCTTGAATCAATGCCACACTTAATTTATTTGATGTAGTTTTACACATAGACAATATCTCCTATCACTCTTCGTAATCTAAATCTGGCGTTTCGTAGTCATCATCGTCATACCTAGAGTATTCATTGCTAATGTTATAGTCATCATAATTCATATATTCTTCTTCATTTACCATATCATCATCTCTGTCGAGATCATCTAAATCATCATATATTGACATGCGAATCCTTTTATCTTAAAGTTTTAGTATTTAAACCCTATAATATTAACCAATGATAATTAATGATGAATTATAAAAAAATATGTAATTTTATTTTATTTGCTTTTAGGCAATGAGTTGTTAGACAGGATTTAATTTTCTAAATAAATAAAAATATTTATCATTTTTATTTATTAAGTTATGTTAATATAGTATCATACATTTTTATATTTAGGAGAAGTCAAATGAGTATCGAATCGATTAAAGAACACATGAATCAACATCATATAGATGAGTTGATTGGACTTGTAAAACTTTATGGTGGGTTTGAACCAAAAGAAGTAAAGCTCGTGGATGTTGATGAGGGTGGTATGAAGATACAAGCTGATGGCAAGGAAATATCAGCTCCATTTCCTTCAAAGGTAGAAGAAAAAGATTATAAGGATGCAATAATTTCTCTGTGTTCATCAATAACTAAAAAAGATGAATATATTTTGCAAGAAATTGAAACATTTAAAGATGGGTTTGGCTCAATTATTTTGAGTTCGATCGATAAGAGTGGAAAGCCGCATATTAGCTATTCTCCATTGCTAAGGTATGATAACAAATATTATTTGTACATAAGTGAGGTAGCCCAACATTATGCAAACTTGTATAACAATCCAAGTTCAGCACAGGCTATGTTTATAGAGGATGAAAGTAAGACAAAGAATATTATCGCTAGAAAAAGATTAACTTATGATATTAGTGTTAAGTTTTTACCTAGAGATGATTTTTTTGAAAAAGTATATGATAGTTTCGAAAATAAGGTTGGTAAAAATGCAGGGGTGTCTCATATAAGGGGTATGTTAGATTTTCATCTTGTTGAAATTTGTTTTGGAAATGGTAGGTTTGTAAAAGGTTTTGGACAAGCATATGATATAGATTCTAATGGAAAGCTATGTCATGTAAAAGGAAATGGCGGTATGCCACATAGACATAAGTAAGTCAGGCAATATGAAATAGTTTTGAGTAAATATTTTATGAAACTTAGGTGAGGCTATAGCTTTCTAAAGCATTTACTCTTATTTATATTTATAGCGTTACTTATTGTCTGAGTATTTATTGATTCTGTATTTAGTAATTAGACATTATTATTTGTTTGCTTTTTGGGTATGTTTTATTTAGTGTACTCTGGAATCTGTATTTATTTTTTATGATATTATATTCAAAAGTATTTTTGTTTTTGTATTCTAAGATATTTTTTAGGTATATTTGCTAGTATTGGTTTATAATAGGTGCAGAGTCGTTTTACTTAGCATAGATTTCAATAAAATTACATTAATAATAAAATTGTTGGTTTTTTATAATTTTTATTATATATTTTATAAGATGAATATTATATGGTATATAAAATCTAAAATAAAATTTGAATACACAATAAGTAATATGTTATATTATAAACCTTGCAATACTACATCATACAGAGTATTACATATTAAGTCATCCAGATTAATAGAACTCTTTGTTTCAAAAAAATTTATCATGATTTTCTTATCTATAATAGTCGGCGATACAACACAACTAGGACATGCAAATAAAAAACCTCTTGTGATAGCTATTGTATCTAATAGTGTTTCACCGCATATAAAACATTTATTATTGTGATATAATCTGCCCTCAAATTCAAGCAAATGCACATACATAGAACATATTGCACGCTTTGCATTTTGCTTGTTAATTATATAAGAATATTTGTCCATTAGCTCGAAATAAAAAGATTCTATATCTTTTGTTTCATGCAAATGCTTATCCAAGAGTATGCAAAATTGTTGCCATACATACACTTTATTTAATTGTAATTCATATTCTCTTGCAATATGCATTATATTTCTTAGTTTTGGTATATGAATACCATTATATTCTATTTCAAAATCTATTTTTCTACCTGTATATAATATGTTGTGCCTTGTTCCATAGAATCTATACAATTCATAATAATGTTTATGTGTTAGTATTCTGACAAACAAATCCTCTTTGATACTTTTTGTGATTTTTATTATGAAACCTTGCATAAATACTCATTAAATAAAACAACCATAATATTCATTTTTGTGCGATAATTAATGATGATACATTTGCACTATAATTTTTAGAAAAAATTGTTTTCATGCCATGCAGTAAGAGTTCTGCCTCTAATGATTCTCTAGTTATGAAATTGTTGATAGAATTTGGTAGATATTTATATGCTTTAAAATTTCTTGATATAGCACCACCAATAATTGGTAAAATTGCTTTTGTGTAAAATTGCATAAGACTTGATAAAAGGTTATTTGTGCTTGGTGCTGTAAATTCCAATATAACTAGCACACCATTTGGACGCAAGATTCTGTAAAACTCCTTTAAGGCATCCTTTCTTTGCACTACATTTCTCAAGCCATAAGCTATAGAAACAATATCTTGACTACAAGATTCCAATGGAATCTTACTTGCTTGTGCTATCTTAAAAATCCCATGCGGAATTTTCTCCATAGCCACATTTAACATACATTCAGAAGGATCTACACCAATAATGCTTTTAATTTCTCTGTTAGATTCTTTTCCTTCATTTTCCCAATGAAGCATCATATCGCCTGTTCCACATGCAATATCAGCTATATTTATTTGCTTGCTTTTTACATTTTTAAATGCTTCTTTACAAGCTTCTTTACGCCAAGTTACATCTACCCCCATACTTATTACTCTATTTGCAGTATCATAGGTTGTTGCTATGTTATTAAACATATTTATGATTTCTTCTTGTCTTGTTTCATCATCTGTTATTTGATTATTTGCCATTTCTAGCCTTCAATTAATTTTTCTCAAAATTTTAGCATTTTTTTAAAATGAAGTAAATATCTTTATATAACTACAAACTATGCTTAATTAATAATCTATATCTTCTTCATTGTCGTTATTGTTTATAATCATCTCGATAGGAAAAACCCTTCTTAGTATATTAAACGGTGCTTTAATTATATCTTTTGCAAGAGTTATATTAACTTTTGGATCATCGTATTTGCCTGTTAATATCAAGTTTGTACTAATCTGTCCTTCTCTACCTAATATAAGATAGCCAATAATAGGTATTTTATTAATAAATTTACTTAAATTTTTTATTGTTGATATATTCAAATTTATATTAGCTTCTTTAGAATCTATATCTATTATGCCTTGTCCATTTATATCCATAGATGAACCTAGCAAAAATATATTTTGCAAACCTATATAGTCATCGTTTATGGCAAATAGAATTTTTCCATAATTAACTTGATACCCAGTAGTAGAAATATGAGGATCTTTAAACATAAAAAGCGATGGAACTGTATCTATTAAAGCAAAAATATTTTGAACACTCTTAAAATCTATTAACGATGTTTTTTGAATCTCCAACGCAGCATTCAAGATTCCACCGCGATATAAACCATCAAGACTAAAAGTGCCACCTTCAAACATTCGTTTGCCATCTTTTGTTGATGTTAATACTATATTCAAAAATTCACTACTAAAGTTTTTTGCATTTACACTTATGTTGTCTTTTATTAAAGATGCGTTCAAAATACCTTTTTCATATTGTCCATCCACAATGATTTTATTGTCTATAAAGCGAATGTTGGCATAATCAAATGGTATTGTGTATCCTAAAAAAGTTAATTGTAGATTCTCTCCTATTATATTGAAATCTGTAGGTTTTATATTTAATTTTTTGCGAAGTTTATTCTTTATTTCTATTAATTTAATTTCTTGATTTATTGCAGCTTCAGAGTAGGGTAGGTCATCTATTTGTTTATCTTTAAATAAATCTACAAAAAATGGAATTTTTGATTTATACGCCTCATCTACATCAATCCTGTATCCTTTAATCCTTAGCATACTAAGAGAATCTTGACTTTTAAAATCTATATTATCATTTACAACGATAACCAATGTATCTTTATGCAATTTTCCATTTAAACTTATTTCTGACACTTTTTTATGATTAATTGTATATAGTGGATGATCTAGGTTAGTTATATTTAGTAAAAAATCCATACCACCAAGTCTTGTTGCATGTAACTTTAAGTTACCATGAGTTATGCCATAATAGTTGGCTAGAGGCGAAAATTGCAAGATATTTTCAATCTTTGAAATTTCTAAATGTAAATTTTCGCTAGATTCTAAATGAACGCTTAATGCCGGAATATCAAGAATTAACTTATCATTTGCGAATGATAATGTCAAATTAATATTAGATTTTTTTATATTTATAAAATCTTGTTTTAAATGAAAGCCTTCTTTTTCTTTTTCAATTTCTTTTAATGCCAAATTTTCAAGCTCTTTGTTTGTTAATGCTACAAAAGTCTGTGTTTTTTTTGTGCGTATTTTTAAATCATCCCATACTGGATTATTCTTTAATGTCTTTAGAACATTAATATCTTGACCTGCTTTATCTCCATTATCTACAATATTGTCTTTGGGAAGTTCATCTGTTACATCCTTTGATATAATCATATTATTTTGTTTTTTTGAATTTTCTAGTAACTTATTAGAATCTAGAGTGCTATCATTGCTTGTAGTCATGCGTGTTTGAATTATCTTGCAGTCATAGCAATACTTTTTAAAATCTTGTTTATTTTGAAAAATAAAGTCATCGCCGAGGTAAATCCCTATATTGCCACGATCACTTATATTGACTAGATCGTTATAAAGCATATTTTGTGTTGTCTTTGTTTTTTTATTGCTCTTATTAACTATATTTGAATCTTTGTGCTCTTGTGTAAAATTCAAATCTTTCAGGTTAGATGTATTAAGTATTGCCTTATGAATATAAGTATTTGCATGCAATGTTTTATTTCCAATGTCAAGCAATGCATTAATATTTGCATCTACAAGGCTATTCCATTTTATATTATCTCCATTTATGTATATAATCTTTTGATTTGGTGTTATGTCAAGTGCTACATTTAACTTTCTAGCCCTTAGTGGAACATCATATATATTCAATTTTGTATTTTGTGCTTGTATTATACCTTGTAGATAAAAGAGAGGTATTTTTGGTGTTTTTTTATTGTGTAGTATTGATATTTTTATGTGCATACTCGTAATTTCATTATTATCATAATTTGGGTTATATAATAGTTCATTTGTTAAAGTTGTATTTGGATTAAGCTCTAATATTTGATTGTAGAATTTATTATTCAATTCGATTGTATTCTCTTCTTTTTGCAATTCTGTTAACATATTATTTGAAGTTTCAGAAACATTGCTTTGTTCTAATGATACTTGAAGTTTTTGTGGTGTTTTTAATGCTTGTGTTACTAAATTTTCAGTTTTATTGATTTCATTTTGAACCAACATATCACTAATTTCAAGTTTTGATTTCCCATCTTTTTTTACAGCCCTCTTATATGCTTTATTGTGTAATGAATGTTGTGAAACTGGTATTGTAACTCCATAATGTTCGATAAGCTGTTTTAGATTAGAATCAAGTCTAACATTTTTAGCATTTAAATCAATTATTATATCGCTATGTGGCATATTGGCAATTAACACTTGAGAACCACTTAAATCCATTTTAGAGAAACTTGCTTGTATAGGTTTTATTGTTAGGTTTGTGTTCTGAAATTCAAGCAATACATTTTTACCAATTATTGGTTGTAATTTTTTTGCTAGTAAAACTTCAGGATCTTTTATGTTGATCTCTACTAATGTGTTGTGCAATAAGGTATTAGATATATCATTTAGAGATATATTCATTTTTAATGTTGATATGTTAAAAGATGAATATTTTATATTGTTAAATATCCAATTCTGTAAAGTAGTTTTTAGTTTTATGTTTTCTATGTTGTCTATGAATGGTTTTATGATTAATAAATCGCTAATATCTGTGCTTTTTCCATTCATAACAATTGTGTGAAAATCTGTAGAACCCTTTAACATTATTTTTTCTTTTTCATTAGTATTTTTGATAAGGCTTATATCAAATAAAAATTGTTTTTGTGGTATCGAATATATGAAATCTCCAACAATGTGTATTTCTATGCCTTCTAGTATAAATTTATTGATCTTAATGTATAAATTATTTTGATTATTATTTATATCAAAATTAGCACTGAATATTGGTCCATTTACAATATAATTAGTATTTGTGTAATAAATATCCCATTGTTGATCATTTATTCGTAATTTCTTTATTTCAAACTTTTCAAAATAACTTAATACATAAAGTGTTTTTTGTATATCTCCTATTGTATTGTTTATACCATCCAATAAGGATTTATGCTCTTTTTTAGATTGTTTAGCATTATCTTGAATTTCTAGCAGATCAATTTCTAAGACAAGTTTATTTTTTAATTGTAAAAATGCACTATGAATTGTTATATTTGCGATTTTCAAATTTTCTATAAAGATACCATTTGTTATAATTTTATATCCAATTATTAATAATAACAGGCAAAAAGAAAAAAATATACCTAATCTAATTAATGGTGATTTTTTATTTTTTTTGGGATTAGATTCACTTGTATTTAGTACAATATTTTCACTTTGTTTCAATTTAGTTACATACGGTATGGTTTTTATAATATCATATTGTTTCTTTGCATTTAAGTTTTCATCTCCATTTTTTCTAAAAATTAGTGGTATTATTTGTTTTAGTGTATGATTAGAGCTTAAAAAATTTATATGGGGGACATTAATGCTAGAAAGAATATTGTTATCCTTAATTCTTTTTATAAGAGATATTTTGAATAAAATTGCCTTGATTGCCTCAAAATTTCCGTTACCTTCATTTATTGATTTGTTGGCTATTAAATTCTCATCTTTTAAAGCCTTATGGTATGAATCTTTGGAATCTATCAGATTGCTATCGGATTCTTCAAGCCCTTTATGTTTCTCTTTATCTAATGGCGTGATGCCACCATTTTTATCTTGGTTTATACCTTCGTTTGACACATCTAAATCAAACAAATCTTTACTCTCTTTTTCTAGCATTGTTAATATACTCTTTGAAATACTTTTAATATTTATTTTGTCTCTTTGCTTTTATTTATTAATTCCCATAAAATCTGAAAAAATAATATTCATTCCCAAAGGTTCTACAAAGAATATTATAACACATTTAAAAGACAAAGGATACAGACTTAGTTTTTTAGATGTATATTTTTTGAAGTTGATAGGTAAACCACAAAGTGGTTGGATAGAATTACCAAAAGAAACATTAAGTAGAGCTGAATTTTTATACGCATTGACTATCTCAAAGTCTGCAACTACTTCAGTTACTTTAATACCCGGAGAAACCAATTATTTTTTTTTACGCACTATTGCAAAAAAGTTTAATTTTGACAATGTGGAGAAACTAAAATTTTACTATGACCAATATTCACCATATGCTGATGGTGTGATACTTGCTGACACATATAATTTGCCATATCATGCAGATGAAGAGTTTATAATCCAATATTTAGTGAATATCTCACTAAAACAACATGAAAAAATAGCAAAAGAGTTATTAGGTTACTATGATTTAGAATCTTGGTTTAAAATCGTATCAAAAGCTTCAATTATTCAAAAAGAAGCAGCAAATGTTTCTGAAATGCCGATAATTTCAAGCGTTATAGACAATCGTATAAAAATGAATATGCCATTACAGATGGATGGATCTTTGAATTATGGTAAATATTCGCATATAAAGATTACTCCAGATAGAATTCGTAACGATACTACAGAATTTAATACATATAAATATGTTGGGATTCCAAAGACTCCTTGTGGTAGTGTAAGTATTGATGCCATAAAAGCTGCTATACATCCTGAAATAACAAATTTTTTATATTTTATGAGAAATAAAAATGGGACACATGATTTCACGCATAGCTATAAAAGACACTTAAAAAATATAAATAATGTAAAAAATTAACATTCATTATAAAAAATGTGAAGTTTTATTACTCTTTAAATTTTTTTTAAGTGAATTTGTTAGAAAATTTTGCTAACCAAAGTGAGATGTTTTTTATTTGTTGTGCATATATAGGTATTATGCCCTCACTTTGAAATTCCTTTACTAGTTGTTAGGAGAATAGTATGAATATACATGAGTATCAGGGAAAGCAGGTTTTAAGAAAATATGGTGTTAGCACACCTAGAGGACGAGTTGCTGGCAATGGACATGAAGCAAAGGCTATTGCAAGGGAGCTTGGAGGTAGCGTGTGGGTTGTTAAGGCACAGATACATGCTGGTGGTAGAGGCAAAGCAGGTGGCGTAAAACTTGCAAAGAGTCTTGAAGAAGTTTCAACATTAACAGATTCTATGCTAGGCATGACGCTTGTAACACATCAAACAGGACCATCTGGAAAAAAAGTTGGTAGGGTATATATAGAGGAAGGGCTAGATATTAAGAAAGAGTTTTATATAGCTGTTGTTCTTGATAGAGGCTTAGAAATGCCAATATTCATCGCATCTACTGAAGGTGGTATGGAAATTGAAGAAGTTGCAGCAAAGAGTCCAGAAAAAATTATTAAGGTTGCAGTTGATCCTGCAATAGGTTTTCGCTCGTTTCATGCACTTGAATTAGCACTTGGATTAGGACTTACAAAAGAGCAGCAAAAGCCATTTAGTAAGTTTGCGAAGTCTCTTTATGATGTCTTTATAAACGAAGATGCTGAGCAAGTTGAAATTAATCCTATGATTCTTACAGGTGATGGTAGTTTCTTGGCATTGGATGCAAAACTTGGTTTTGATAATAATGCTTTATATCGCCATTCAGATATTGTAGCTATGAGAGATTTCACAGAAGAAGAACCTAGTGAAATTGAAGCAAGTGAGAGTAATCTAAGTTATGTAAAGCTTGAAGGAAATGTAGGTTGTATGGTAAATGGTGCCGGGCTTGCTATGGCTACTATGGATATTATCAAGTATGAGGGCGGGCAACCTGCTAATTTTCTTGATGTTGGTGGTGGTGCAAACCCGCAGACAGTTGCAAAAGGTTTTGAAATTATATTGAAAGACAAAAATGTTAAGGCAATTTTTGTTAATATATTTGGTGGTATTGTGCAATGTGATAGGGTAGCAAATGGTATTATTGAGGCTACAAAGATTACTCGTGTTGAAGTTCCCGTTGTTGTTAGGTTGGATGGCACAAATGCTGAGAAAGCAAAAGAGATTCTTAAAGGTGCTTGTATAAAGAATCTTATCGCAGCAGAGAATCTAAAAGATGGTGCTCAAAAAGTAGTTCAAGCTGCAAAGTGATTTTAATATTGCAAAATAAAAGTAACAACAGAATCGTAAGGAAAAATTATGAGTATTTTAATAAATAAAAACACAAAAGTGATTGTTCAAGGTTTTACAGGTAAAGAGGGAACTTTTCATAGTGAGCAGTGTATTGCTTATGGTACAAATATAGTTGGCGGTGTAACTCCAAATAAAGGTGGCAGTGAGCATTTAGGAAAGCCAGTTTTTAATACCGTTAGAGAGGCGGTATCAAAAACAGGTGCAGATGTAAGTATGATTTTTGTTCCACCTGCTTTTGTTGCTGATGCAATTATTGAAGCGGCTGCAGGCGGTATTAAATTAGCCATTGTTATAACAGAAGGTGCTCCAACTAGGGATATAATGTTTGCAAAAATGTATGCAAAGAAGCAAGGTATGAATATGGTTGGACCAAATTGCCCCGGTGTCATCACTAGTGAAGAGTGCAAGATTGGTATTATGCCAGGCTTTATTTTCAAAAAAGCAAAGACAAATGTTGGTTTAATATCTAAAAGTGGTACACTTACCTATGAAAGTGCTAACCAGCTTGTTACCCAAGGATTGGGTATTTCAACAGCAGTTGGTATAGGTGGAGATCCAATCATTGGTTTAAGTTATAAACAAATTTTACCAATGTTTGAATCAGATCCAGACACTAAAGCTATTGTTATGGTAGGTGAAATTGGTGGAAGTTTAGAAATTGAGGCAGCGGCTTTGATAAAAGAGCAGATTAAAAAACCTGTGGTGGCTTTCATATCAGGAGCTACTGCACCTAAAGGTAAGAGAATGGGACATGCAGGTGCAATAGTAAGCGGTGGTAGTGGTACTGCAGCAGAAAAGCAAGAGGCTTTAAGAAAAGCTGGTGTAACTGTAGCAGAAAGCCCAGCAGTTATTGGTGAAACAATGAAAAAATTATTAGGTGAATAATAAAGAATTCTAAATATCTTAACCCAAGAAGATATATAAAGGAGAGCTGATGTCAGATATTGTGATGCCGGAGAATACTCCCGTATGGGTAAATGAAACTCGTTGCAAAGCTTGTGATATTTGTGTTTCGAGATGTCCAAGTGGAGTGCTAGCTATGCAACTTGATGCCCATAAGGTGTTAGGTAAAATTGTAAAGGTTATGTATCCTCAAAGTTGTATAGGTTGCATGGAATGTGAGTTACACTGCCCAGATTTTGCCATAACAGTCGCTGATAGAAAAAAGTTTAAGTTTGCAAAAACGGATAAGGTAGCTCAAGAGAGGGCTGCAAGGATTAAAGCGAATAGATTTATGGCAATTGAGGAGGATAGCAATGCGTGAGATTATTACAGGTGGAAATGAACTTGTTGCAATGGGTGCTATTGATGCTGGATGTAAGTTTTATGGTGGTTACCCTATTACACCAAGTTCGGATGTAATGCATGAAATGGCACATTTATTGCCAAAACATGATGGAAATTTTATACAAATGGAAGATGAGATTAGTGGCATATCGGTTGCTTTAGGTGCGTCTATGAGTGGAGTGAAGGCTATGACTGGTAGTTCTGGTCCCGGAATTTCACTGAAAGCTGAGCAAATTGGATTAGGATATATGGCAGAGATTCCATTAGTAATAGTAAATGTTATGCGTTTAGGTCCATCTACAGGTATGCCAACAAGAGTAGGGCAGGGAGATGTAGCTTTTGCTAAGCACCCAACGCATGGAGATTATAAGTCAATAGCATTGGCCCCGGGAACATTAGAGGAAGCATACACTCAAAGTGTTAGAGCTTTTGATTTAGCAGAAGAATTTATGCAACCAGTTTTTCTATTGCTTGATGAAACTTTAGGGCATATGTATGGAAAAACTCAAATTCCAGATTTAGAGGAAGTTCATAAAAATGTAAAAAATAGAAAACAATTTAATGGAGATCCAAAAGAGTATAAACCATATGGCGTAGGTGATGATGAACCTGCTATACTGAATCCTTTTTTTAAAGGTTATAGGTATCATATTACTGGGTTGCACCATGGTCCTATAGGTTTTCCAACTGAAAATGCATTGGAGGGACAAGCCCTTATAGATAGATTGTTTAATAAAGTTGCAAGCAGGAGCGATTACTTAAGTAATAATGAAGAGCTATATTTAGATGATGCTGATATAGCCATTATATCATATGGTAGTGCTACTTTGGGAATTAAAGAAGCTTTGCACGAATTGAGAAAGACTTCTGAAATCAAAGTGGGGCTATTCCGTCCTATAACAATATGGCCAAGTCCTGAAAAAGAAATCAAAAAAATAGGTGATAGGTTTAAAAAGATACTTATGATCGAATTAAACAAGGGACAATATAGAGAAGAGGTCGAAAGAATTTTAGGACGCAAAGTAGAATTCATGGGGAGGGCAAATGGTAGAACTATTTCCCCCAATGAGATAATTGAAAAATTACATTCTATGAAGTGATATATGTTATGTTAAGTTTATAAGGAATAAAAATGGCTTTTAATTATGATGAGTATTTACGCGTTGAGAAAATGCCGACACTTTGGTGTTGGGGTTGTGGTGATGGTGTTATTTTAAAGAGTATCATTAGAGCTATTGATGCTGTTGGTTGGAATATGGATGACATATGTTTGGTAAGTGGAATTGGCTGTAGTGGTAGGATGAGCTCTTATGTTAATTGCAATACGGTTCATACAACTCATGGTAGAGCTCTTGCGTATGCAACAGGCATTAAACTAGCAAATCCAGATAAGCATGTGATAGTTGTAAGTGGTGATGGCGATAGTTTAGCTATAGGTGGAAATCACACTATACATGCATGCAGAAGGAATATCGATATTAATCACATAATTGTTAATAACTTTATTTACGGATTGACAAACTCTCAAACTTCACCTACAACGCCAAAAGGATTTTGGACTGTTACAGCTCCGGGTGGCAATATAGATAACCAGTTTGACATATGCGAATTAGGTATGGCTGCCGGAGCTACATTTGTTGCTAGAGAAAGTGTATTAGATCCAAAGAGGATTGAAAAGGTATTAATAGAGGGATTTAAGCATAAGGGATTTAGTTTATTTGATATTAACTCAAATTGCCATGTGAATCTTGGTAGAAAAAATAAGATGATAGAGGCAACTGATATGCTGAAATGGATAGATTCTAGAATTATACCAAAGCGTAAGTATGATGAGTTAAGTGATGAAGAGAAAAAGGGTAAATTCCCAATAGGTATTCTCAAGCATGATAAAGATGCTAAAGAGTATTGCGAAGCATATGCAGAATATAAGGAAAAAGTAACAGCTAAAAAAGGAGGACACTAAATGGAACATCAATTGAGATTTACAGGTGTTGGTGGGCAAGGTGTTCTTTTGGCTGGGGAGATACTAGCGGAAGCTAAGATTCGTAGTGGTGGATATGGTGTAAAGGCATCTACATACACAAGCCAAGTTAGAGGTGGTCCTACTAAAGTAGATATTTTACTTGATAAAGAAGAAATACTTTATCCGTATGCTATGGATGGCAATATCGATTTTATGCTATCTGTTGCACAAATGAGTTATGATATTTATAAAGTTGGGATAAAAGAAGGTGGAATTATAGTATTAGAGCCAAATCTTGTAAAACCAACGGATGATGATAGGAAAAAATTTAAAATATATGAGATTCCTATTATAACTATCGCAAAAGAAGAAGTTGGTAATGTTGTTACACAAAGCGTTGTTGCTTTAGCGGCAACAGTTGCTTTTACTAATTGCGTATCAGAAGATTTAGTTATTGATACAATGCTTAGTAAGGTTCCAGCAAAAGTTGCAGAAGTTAATAAAAAAGCATATGAGCTTGGAAAGAAATATGCTTTTGAATGTTTAAAGTAAGCTGAAACAATTTTTATTGATGATAATGTGTTGGCTATATGCTAACCATTGACTATATTTATGGTCATGCGACTATAAATATATGAAAACTATAATTTTCAAACTTTTATATTTTAATACCACATTACATATATGCTATAAGTTTCCGCCCTATTCTCTAAATAAAATATTTTAAAATCTATTAAAAACATATATTAAATCAAAGTTATTAGCAAAAAATAAAAGGATTGCTTTAGACATTATCAATTATCAATCGCTTTCTTGTTTAGATCTTTAATTAGTTATTGTTAATAAAAATATAGTTTTTTTAAAGTTGCTTTTATAATATAATCTTATCTTATTTTAAAGTAATAGATATTTAATTAAATAAACAATTTCTAAAACTCAATGCCATCACCATTGGAGTGTTGTTTATAGTATTGGTATAATATTTCTACTCTTTCTTTTAAAAATCGGAGACTCTCATAACTAGCAAGATTTGAATACATAGTTCCACCACCATTTA
>JARHYT010000088.1 GCA_029264775.1 Helicobacter sp.
AGTGAAAGTTTATTGAGAGCAGAAGATCCCGGTATAGATTCTATAATTTTTGATTATGTAAGTATGGAATATCATGAAACTATTATGGCTGCTTCTGGGCATCAAGCTGAAAAAAGTCTAGAAGATGCGGTTAAAAAATATGATGGTCGCTATGTTATGATGGTAGAAGGTGGGATTCCAAAAGATACAGAATATTTTATTACTATTGGTGCATCTGGAAGAACTGGTGCTGAAGAGTGTAGGCATGTTGCAAAACATGCAGCAGTAATATTTGCCATTGGAACATGCTCTAGCTTTGGTGGTGTTCAAGCAGCAGCCCCAAATCCAACAAATGCACATCCATTAAGTGATATTATTGATAAAAAAGTTATTAATGTGCCGGGTTGCCCACCAAGTGAGAAGAATATTGTAGGCACACTTATGCAATATATTTTATTTGGTGATATGGCATTAGATGCTTTCCATCGTCCTAAATGGGCTTATGGGCATAGAATCCATGACTTATGCGAGAGAAGAGGGAGATTTGATGCTGGTGAATTTGTGCAACATTTTGGTGATGAAAATGCTAAAAATGGGTATTGTCTTTATAAAGTAGGTTGTAAAGGACCATATACTTTTAATAATTGCTCTAAACTTCGGTTTAATTCCCACACCAATTGGCCAATTGGTGCAGGGCATGGTTGTATTGGTTGTAGTGAGCCACATTTCTGGGATACTATGTCTCCTTTTGAAGTGCCACTTGGTAACCGCTACCAAACAGCCTTTAGAGGTGCAGGTGCAGATCATACAGCAGATAAAGTCGGTGTAGTCATTTTAGGTGCAGCAGCAATTGGTATTGCAGCACATGCTATGGTTTCTAGTTTTATTAAACCTAAATGATTTTAATAACACGCATAACATTAAGTAATTTTTAAGGAAAGAATATGTCAAAAAGAATTGTTGTTGATCCTATTACAAGGATTGAAGGGCATTTAAGAATTGAAGTTGTTGTTGATGATAATAATGTGATTACTGATGCTTTTTCTAGTTCTACTTTATGGAGAGGATTAGAAACTATTATTAAAGGGAGAGATCCTAGAGATGCTGGATTTATTGCGGGTAGAATCTGTGGTGTATGCACTTATTCTCATTATAAGGCAGGTATTACCGCTGTTGAAGATGCACTTGGTATTGAAATACCATATAATGCAAAGCTTGTCCGCACATTAATGAATCTAGCATTATTTTTCCATGATCATATAGTGCATTTTTATACTTTACATGGGCTTGATTGGTGTGATATTATTAGTGCATTAAGTGCGGATCCTGCTAAAGCCGCAAAACTTGCATTTGAATATACAGATACCCCGATAGTAGCAGGTGAAGATGAGTTAAAAGCGGTGCAAAAAAGAGTTAAAGATTTTGCAAGTAAAGGTTCTCTTGGTCCATTTGCAAATGGTTATTGGGGGCATAAAACTTATAGATTAAATCCTGAACAAAATTTAATAGTTCTTTCACATTATCTTAAATTACTTGAGATTCAAAGAGAAGCTGCTAAAATGATGGCTATATTTGGCGCAAAACAACCACACCCACAAAGTTTAACCGTTGGTGGTATTACTTCTGTTATGGATATTTTAGATCCAACTCGTTTAGCTGAATATAAAGCTAAATATGAAATGGTAGCAGATTTTATTAATCGTGCTTATTATCCTGATTTAATTATGGCTGGTATGACTTACTCAAATGAACCTAGTGTTTTAGCAGGTTGCAACCTTAGAAACTTTCTAAGTTTTAAAGAAATGCAAGTTGGGCATAATGAATTTTTATTAAGTAGTGGCTATGTGCTTGATGGTGATATAAGTAAGGCACATGAAGTGAATTTAGATTCAATCGCAGAAGAGGTAACAAACTCATGGTATAAATATGAAGGTAAGCATAGCGATGGAAAAGATATTAAGCCAACCGACTTATTACATCCTTATTATGGGCAAACAACTCCAGATTATATAGGATTAAAAGATGGTATGAGTATTGGTTTAAGTGGCAAGGAAGAAAGGACGAAACTACTGCAAACAGATTCTAAATATTCATGGATTAAATCTCCTAGATATGATGGTAAGCCTATGGAAGTAGGACCATTAGCATCTATTGTTGTTGGATTAGCAAGCAAAAATGAAGCTATAGAGAAAGCAGCAGAAGCATTTTTAAATAGAACGGGATTAAAGGTAGAACATTTATTTAGCACACTTGGTAGAACTGCGGCAAGAGGATTAGAAGCTAAAGTATTAGCAGAGAATGGATTGAAAGCATTTGATGAATTAGTAAGGAATCTAAAAGTAGATACTACAACTTGTGCTCCATATGTTATTGATAATAGCAAATCATATAAAGGTTGCTATATTGGTAATGTGCCACGCGGTATGTTAAGCCATTGGGTAGTAATAGAGGAAGGCAAAGTAGCAAACTATCAAGCCGTTGTGCCATCAACTTGGAATGCAGGACCAAGAGATTCTAAAGGACAAAAAGGACCTTATGAAATGAGTCTTATTGGGACAAAACTTGCCGATATTACACAACCTTTAGAGATTATTAGGCATATACATTCTTTTGATCCATGTATTGCTTGTGCAGTGCATGTTATGGATACAAAAGGTAATGATTTGGGAGAATATAAGGTAGAACCTGCATTTGCAAGATTCTAAAATAATATAAAAAGGATATTATTATGGTAACTAGAACAGAGATTGATACAGGTGTTGCAAAAGAAATAAAACAGCATTTAGAGTTTGGTGCTGCAACTAGATTCTTACATTGGGTTCGTGCTTTTATGATTGTTTTTTTAGTTGCAAGTGGTTTTTATATTGCCTACCCATTTCTCCAACCAAATGCAAGTGGAGAACCTGATATTTTTTTACAAGCATATAGCAGAGCATTCCATTGCATTGCTGGTTTTGTGTTGATAGCAGCATCTATTTTTAGAGTATATTTGTTTTTCTTTGCTCCATCTAGTAAGCCAGAGAGAATATCATTTATACAACTTTTAAATCCTTTAATGTGGCTTAGAACTATTGGGGCTTACCTTTTTATTGCAAAACACCCACATATTAAAGGTGCATACAATCCATTGCAATTTACTACATATTTTGTTTTAGGAGTAGTAACATTTGCTATTTGTCTTACAGGAGTGAATCTTTATGCAAATGTATATCATGAAGGGCTAGGTGGTATTCTTGGTATATGTTTTGGTTGGGTAGAAGTAGTATTTGGTGGTTTAGCTAATGTTAGGGCAATACACCATATTGCAACATGGATATTTATAATTTTTATACCTGTGCATATTTATCTTGTAATTTGGAATTCTGTGCGTTATCCAAATGGTGGAGCTGATGCTATGGTAAGTGGTATTCGCTATTCTGAAGAACAAAGAGTTTAATTAGGAAATTTATTTGAAAGTATTGGTGCTAGGGATTGGTAATATTTTATTTGGAGATGAGGGTATTGGAGTCCATTTATGCAATTATCTAAAGGTTAATTACTCCTTTGAATCTCAAGATAATAGTATAGAATTTGTTGATGGTGGGACACTTGCAAATATGCTTATTCCACTTATTGTAGAATATGATAATGTTTTGGTGCTTGATTGCGTTAGCGTTGATGGTGCAAATATAGGGGATACTTATAGTTTTAGTTTTGATAAGATTCCATCATGTATTACATGGGCAGGTAGTGCCCATGAAGTTGAAATGTTGCAAACACTACATTTAACAAAAATGATGGGGGATTTACCACCCGTGCATATTGTTGGCATTGTCCCAGAAGTAATAGGAGAAGATACTGCTTTTACACTTAGTCAATCTCTTATAAAAGGTGCAATTACAATGGAAAATGAAGCTATATCATATTTGGAATCTATTGGATTTATATGTAAAAAGATCAAAAATATACCACTACAAGAAATAGCTAATAATTCTTATAAAGGCTTTTAGGCTTATTGTAAATAGATATTGATTGTATTTTAATATTATGTTTAGCTACTTGTTGCTAAAATTCACTTGATTATTTATAATTTAATGCAATTGAGATAAATTTTTAAATTTAGGGCTTATTATTATGTATGAGTTAGAGAAAGAAAATGTGGCATCTAATAATGAAGAAGTAATACTTGTAACTACAAATACAAATTTTCATGGCGGCGATCATGTATCAGAATCTGACAAGCAAGAGGATTCTATCATTCAATGTAAATTTATTTTTAGAGACAAACAAACTTGTTATAGTCTAGCATTTAAGACTTTATTATATTCTATTGTGAATAAGGCATGCACTTTGTTTGCTTTTAATCATATTTTTGCCAATGGATTACGAAATTCTGATGAGTTTCATATCTATGTGCAGTCTAACTCTAGTGTTGTACTTGATTTTGCCAATTATTTATCAGAGTTTCTCCCCGTATCTATTGATTTTACTTTTATAAATATTGAATTAGTTGAGTTAGATGATTTTAATGATTGTATGAATGCAATAGAATCTATGTCTTTTGAAGCTATTAATAAATCATGCTTGCAAATACCAAATGTTAAAGAGATTCACTCTATTTTAGATTCTAATGATAAGTCATGCAATATAGAATCTTTTTTAAAAATACTTAATTGTAATTTTTGCAATGAAAATATAGCTTTAGATTCTGAACTTGCTAGTAATGATATACAAGACATAATTAAAAAATTAACTCATACATTGATAGACACTAAGACAATATATTTAGAAAGAAATAAAAAAATTTTTAAACTTTCTTTGCAAAAATATATGAATGATAGCTGTGAAGTAGCACCACATGTGTTATTTGCTGATTTAGATTCAGCACAAAATTTTTTACGATTAAATGATTCTCAAAAAAGCGTACTTGCTAGCTTTGAAAAGCCATTTGTTAAAACTGCATGTAAAGAAATATTTTTTAATGAATTTGATTCTTATGATATTTTTACATCTTTGTCAAGTGATTTGATTGTATTGCTTTTATTGTCTTATTTAAAAGAATATCATGAGATTGAATATTTATTTTATAGTGAATATACAAACACAGACAATATAAACACAATGCTTTCTTATATAGATTCATATCCTATGAATGATAATGTTTTATCATATACATATAGTGTTTCACAAAACATATATATATCTCATTTGCAGAATCATAAGAGTTTATTTGAGATCTTGCAAACAAATAGGGCTAGTAACTCTCGTTTTATAGTTTTTTTATCAACACGCAATAACTCTTCATTTTTAATAGAAAATATTAGCAATAAAGATTCTGTTTTCAAACAAATCCTTGATATTTCATTTACATGTAATTTAGTGGAACAATTAAAGGTTTTAAATAGCTATGATAATGGAGATAAATTAATAAAAAATTTTGCTAGAGAAAATAAGCAGATAGTTTCTAAATGGAATCTTAGCAAGAATGATTTAGAATTTTTGGGATTAAATGATATTTTAGATATACAATACACAGAGAGTTCAGAATCAAGGCATATTAATTCATCAAATTTAATTGACATATTTTTATTAATAGCAAATATATTAGATTTAGAGACAAATGTATTTTATGAAGCTAATAAATGTGTTAGAGATAGGGGACCAAGAATTGATTATAAACTGAAAAAACATAATGACTCTATAATTATTGATTATGCAAGGATATTAAGAAGTGTAATGAGTTTTAAACTAGCAGGCGTTGAGAGTGAATTGTTATGTTATGGGGTTATTGATTCTTTGGCAGAGTTTATTGGTACTTTGTCTAGTGATATGTATGTTAATTATGGTATTTCAGAGGTTTTTATATGTGGGGATTTACTTTTGCAACAATGTTTTCTCGATAAAATACTAAAATGTATCCCAAAAAATATAAAACTTTTACTGCCAAAAAATGGCAGTGTTGATTATTTGGCATAGTATGACGATTTTAGGTATTGACCCGGGTAGCAGGAATTGCGGTTATGGTATTATAAATATATCACAAAAAAAACCTCTTTTAATAGATGCAGGTATCATAAAAATAGAAACACGAACACTACAAGAACAAATTGTTGAATTTATGGAAGGCATTGATCTAATTTTTAAGTCATACATTATTAATCAAGTTGCCATAGAGGATATTTTTTATGCTTATAATCCAAAAACGGTTATAAAGTTAGCACAATTTCGTGGAGCAATTAGTTTAAAAATATTACAAGAGGTAGGAAATTTTGCGGAATACACACCATTGCAAGTTAAAAAATCTCTTACGGGAAATGGCAAGGCAGATAAGAAGCAAGTTGCATATATGGTAAAGGTTATTTTAGGTTTGCAATGTGATATTAAACCGCTTGATATTAGCGATGCTTTAGCAGTGGCATTAACTCATGCACAATCTATCAAGTATAACTCTAATAAATAGTATTATTTTCAAGTAGGATTGTTAAATATAATTTAGATTGTTTTGCTACAATCTTTGACTTTTATCATATACGCATTTTATTTTAAGGGGGGATCTATGTCAAAGCTCGTAGTATTTAGTGGGGCTGGTTTGAGTGCTGAATCCGGATTAGGTACATTTAGAGATAATGATGGCTTATGGGCTAAGTATGATCCTATGGTTGTTTGTAATTATGAAAATTGGATTGAAAATTTCGATTTAGTCCATAAGTTTTATAATCTTAGACGCATTGAGTTAGGCAATGTAGCACCTAACTTAATGCATAAATTTTTGGCAAAATTACCTAATATGTTTAAGGAATGCAAAGAAATAAAAGAAGACATAGAAACCATCTTTATTACGCAAAATGTAGATGATTTGTTAGAGAGGGCAGGTGTTAGTAATGTTATTCATCTGCATGGAGAATTAACTAAAATTATTTGTCCAAATTGCGGTAGAATATATGAGCTTGGATATACGGAGTTTGAGACACATAATTGCGATAAATGCAATTACAAGTATTTGAAACCATTTATTGTATTTTTTTATGAAAAAGCACCAAAATATGTATATTTGTATGATATATTTAGTAGCTTAACATATAAAGATTGCGTGCTAGTTATTGGCACTAGCGGAAATGTAGTTGATATTTCATCTATTATTTATTCATGCGAAAAACAAAGTAAAATTGGATATAAGATTCTAAATAATCTTGAATATAGCGATTCAATTGCAGAATCTATGTTTGATAAAATATTGTATATGCCAGCAACTAAAGCAATAGATTCAATAGAATATGAGATAAAGAATTTTTTCATTAATATTACATAAATACATATATGATAGCTAATTTCTGATAAAATACAAACTTTTATTTTAATTTTGGGTAGTGTATGAAAACAATTGAAAAAATTGGCATTTTTGATAGTGGGGTTGGTGGTTTGACCGTTTTAAAAAGTCTTATTGAAGAGATTGGTTTTGAGAAAGTTATTTATTATGGGGATACAGCAAGAGTTCCTTATGGGAATAAAGATCATGAGACAATCATTCGTTTTTCTTTGGAGGCATTAGAATTTTTTAAGCATTTTAATCCCGATTTATTAGTGGTTGCATGTAATACGGCGTCAGCACATGCTTTAGATTCTATGCAAAAATGTACTCATATACCTATTGTTGGTGTTATAGAATCAGGGATTATAGCATTACAACAAAAAAATATTATACATGACAAACATATACTTGTACTTGCAACAGAAGCAACAATTAAATCAAATAGTTATGAATCTAAGTTAAAGAAATTAGGATATACAAATATTACGAGTATTCCTACAAATTTATTTGTTAGTCTAGTTGAGGAAAATATATACGATAAAGATGTGATAGATTCTGTGTTTAGATATTATTTTAAGCCATCTTTAAAACCAGATGCAATTATACTTGGTTGCACACATTTTCCGCTTTTATTAAATCAATTGCAAAATTTTTTCGGTAATGAAGTTGTTTTTATTCATTCAGGTGAGGCAATAGCAAATTTTTTGAGAAATAATTTTAATGTACATAAAAAAATAAATAGTGATATTGAATTTTTTGCAAGTGATAATGTATCTAAATTGAAAGATACCGCAAAAAAATGGTTAAAACTTTGCGATTAGTATATATTAGTTTAAATATAGCAATATATGTAATTAATTTAACGATTTTTATGTAAAATATGTTTGTTATTTGGAATCTATTAAAGCAATAGAATCTTAATATTTTCTTAGGAGTATTTATGAAGTATTTTTCTGTTACCTTTGTTTTGTTTTTTAACTTTTTTCTTGTTGCACAGACATTAAAGCCTTATAAAAATCCAGAGGAGATGATAAAGGATTTAGATAAAAATAGCAAGATAGTGAATGAAATTAATAAAACAAATAAGGGTGATAAAAAATATTATGTATTACTAGGAGATGCCTTTACATTGCAAGGTATTGTATGTAAGAGGGCAGAGATAAGCCCTTTGGTGATTGTTGAACAAGCTTTTTTATCTATCAAAAAGCAACAATCAAACGCACAAATAGATTATATTATTTTTACAGATGGCTGTAGAAATATGTATGGATTATACAGATAAGGTTTAGGAGATTTTATGTTTAGCGGGCTTGTAAGAGAGTTTGCAAAAGTTAGATTTTATGCAAATCAGATTCTATGTTTGGAATCTGCCCTTTATCCAAATATAGGAGATAGTATAGCCATAAATGGTGCATGCTTGAGTGCTATTGAAAGCACAAAAGAATATTTTTGTGTTGAGCTTAGTGATACAACTGCAAAAAGTATTGCAATAGAGAATTTAAATGGCTTAGTGCATATTGAACCAGCCTTGAAAATGCAAGATGGATTGCACGGACACATAGTGCAAGGGCATATAGATTCTATAGGCAAGATTCTTGATATAAAGGCTTATGGCAATCAACATATTTTTTGTATAGCAGCGGATAAAAAAACACTTGATTTTATGATTACAAAAGGAAGTGTTTGCATTGATGGTATAAGCCTTACAATTAATAGCGTAGAATCTAGTTATTTTGAGCTAGTGATCATACCACACACCATACAGAATACATTATTTAGTGATTATAAAATTGGTAGGAGAGTAAATATAGAAACAGATATTATTGCACGCAGTGTTTCTATCATGGTGCAAAAATATCTTAATTCATTTAATCTACATACTCTACACAATAAGGATTTAACGCAAGAAATTTGCGATTATATGACACTTGGTTATTAATGATGAATGATAACAATATGAATGCAAGTAAAAAAGATTCAATATGGAGTATTCGTTGGCATATATTTTATTCAGACAAAAGGGCTAGATATGCCCTTTTTCTTTTTATATTTGTATTTATCATTAGTATCTTTGCTCCATTTCTAGCCAACGATAAGCCATTAGTTATATACAAAAATAATAATCTATATTTTCCAATATTCTTTGATTATGCAGAAACGACATTTGGTGGTGATTTTGAGACAGCTCCAGATTATAAAGATCCGTTTGTAAAGAATCTTTTTGCTAATGATTTTATTATATACCCGCTTATAGGTTATTCTCAAAATAGTATTGATTGGGAATTGCAGGGCATACCGCCAACTCCTCCAGATAGTAGGCATTTTTTAGGTACAGATGATCAGGGTAGAGATGTAGCTGCTAGGTTACTATATGGTTTAAGAACATCTTTGCTTTTTGGTATTATCTTGAGTGTTTTAAGTGTTGCTATTGGTGTTATTGTTGGTGGGGTTCAGGGATATTATGGCGGGATTGTTGATTTATTCGGACAAAGGCTTTTAGAAATTTGGAGTGGCATACCTACCTTATTTTTAATAATTATTATATCAAGTTTCATATTACCTACTTTTTGGATCATTTTAGGTATTGTTTTGTTGTTTAGTTGGACTAGTATTGTTGGTGTTGTTAGGGCAGAGTTTTTGCGTGCAAGAGTACAAGGTTATGTAAAGGCATCTAAAGCTTTAGGGTTTGGTGATTTTAGAATCATGTTTATTCATATTTTACCTAATGCACTTATAGCGATTATCACATATTTGCCTTTTATAGTCATTGGTAGCATTACAACTCTTGCTACACTTGATTTTCTAGGTTTTGGTATGCCACTTGGTAGTGCTAGTCTTGGTGAGCTATTGAATCAAGGTAAAAATAATATACAATCACCACATTTGGGTATTACTGGATTTCTTACGATGTCTTTTGTGTTATCATCTCTTGTTTTTATAGGGGAGGGCATAAGAGAAGCATTTGGTAAAAGACAAAGTATTTAATTTATATTATTTATATATGATAACTTATCATAAAGCATCATAAGTTAGCACTAATATTTATTGAATATTGCAAGCCTATTAATGTAGTTTGCTCTATTATTAACTACATTAGTTTAGCCAATCTAACTTATATTTATACCTATAATTTAGTTTGGATTATTAAAGTAAAGTTTATTTGGTAGGAGTTTTTAAATTTTAGCATGCAAAAATCATAATTGATTACTTTTATATTGCATTATATAGTTTGCTATATTTTTATATATTGTTGTGATTTTACTATTTTTATTGTTTGATTGCTTTGTATTGTAAGATTAAATTGTAGGTGTTTATAATAAATGACATATTAATTATTCAGGTTAGAGTAATATAGATCCCACTGCTAATAAATCATGATGTATAAAGACTGATAGATTCTATGTAGTTTAAAATTGTAGCTTAGTTGCATTGATGTAGCAGTTTCTATCAAGCTTTTTTATTCTATGCAGATGCAAGTTTGTTGATTGTTAGCCATTATTGCGTTTTACTTGTATAATTCCACCTATTTACATGATATTGTAGCTATAACCTATCTATTCTCGCATATCATTTACTTTATCATTTTTATATAGTACTTCATTCAAAATATTCCTATTTTATCATTCTTTTTTCAACACAACCTTGAATTTTATCTTGTTTGTTCTTACATTATTTTAGCTAGTTGTATTGTTAGCATTTGTTTGTTTTGTATGCCCTGCATTATTTGCTAATGCTACTACACTACATAGCATAAAACTAACTGCTATTTTTTTAATATTTATATAAAACATAACAAGCCCCTTATTAGAATCTTTGCATTTATAGCTTAACTTTTTAGGATTCTAATTGTTTAATCTATGAAATGAATATTATTCTTTATTATTGCTTGGGGCTTTGATAATAAATATAAGATTTTTAATGTTAGTGTTTTTTTGCATATGGTGCTATGAGAATCTAGACTTATTGCTATAAAGTTCTATGGTAATATAAATATTTTTATTATATAACATGATTAGAATCTGGGCTTATTTGTTATAAATGCCTGCTTATCTATAGTTTCTTTATGATTGCTACTTGCAATACTCTTTTAATATATC
>JARHYT010000007.1 GCA_029264775.1 Helicobacter sp.
AATAATAGTTTGATAATGGTATTTATTAATAATTTAAAGACTTATTTTCACTTATGTAGAGTTAGGCTTGTGGTGGGGAGCAGTCAATATTACATTTATTGCCCTGCATAATGAAAGCCATAAAATAAGCTTTGCTACAATAAAACAATCCAATTTTACATACACACCTGCATAATGAAAGCCATAAAATAGTCCAAATATAAGATATGGGCTACCACTCTTTTTAAAAGAAAACTTTGAGTATATAACTTTATAGTATGCTTGTATTATATGAGAATCTTGCTAAATTATGTAAAATTTATAGTATTTAAGTCATTCGCAAAATCTCATTTTTTGTTAATATAATGTTTAATTATGTAACTATGTAAGATATAAAATAATATTTAAAGGTTGATAAAACTTATATTTCCTATAACTAATTTTAACAAGCACAACATTACATTACCTATTCGCAAAATATGCAAATAGATCTAATACATATTTAAATTATATAGGTAACACTCTGATATTAGAATCCAAATTCTGTTGTAATACAGATTCTATGGCATATAGTGTTCCTGTTGCACCGCTTGCACAACCATTGCATGCACCAAGATAACGAATATATACATCTATGAAGCCATCACTCGTATCTTTAATATCCAAAATTTCCATATCACCACCATCCATCATAAGCATGGGACGGATATTGTCGTCTATCACTTTATCAATTGCCTTAACTTTTTGTACCATAGTCATTTCAGTGAAAGTCAAAGTTCCACTAGCATTTTTATCTGCTATATCTTTTATGGTTTCTCTATCCATTTCAGCCCTCACATCAGCAAGTATATCCACCAAATAATATTCCCGCTCCTCATGTCCACCGGGTTTAATACAACTTTTACAAAATGCCCCAGCCTTTGTATAATTTGTAATTTCTTCAATGCTATGCAAATTGTTAAGTTTTATCACTTCTTTGATAGTAGCTAAACTTACTCTAGCACATTCACAAACAATAATTTCTTCTTCAAAGTCTTCAGCATTTTTTCCTAGATAGATTCCAGCTGCCTTTTTTATCACATCATATGCCATTACAGAACAATGCATTTTTTGTCCGGGAACAGCAGGTGTATCAGGATCATCACGCAAGGCATATTCCACATCAAGATTTGTTATCTTAACTGCTTCTTGCACTTTCTTACCAAGACATAATTCCACCATCATATCACTACTAGCAATAGCTGTCCCGCAACCAAAGCTTTTAAATTTAGCATCTATTATAGTATCGCTAGAATCTACCAGCCAATACAACCTCACTGCATCCCCACAAGCCTCAGCACCATAATCAGCTACGATTAATTTCGCATTTTTTGCATCGGCATCTTTTTGAGTTAAAACACCAAGATGTGTTGGGTTATCCATTCTTTCACTTACTTTATTTGAATATGCGTCCCACAACGCACCGCCTATTAAATCATTTTTTGCCATTACCTTTCCTTATAAATTTGATTTTATTAAAAATTAGCAATAACTACATGGTATTAAGATGTATCGCTAATTTTTTCTTTTATATTCTTCTTGTTAATACCCATTTTTTCATAAAATAAGCTTACAACAAATTCTCTCGTGGTGACTTCTATCATATCACATATCTTAAGATCCCATTTGTAGCCAGCACCAGTTCCCCTTGCACCCCTATTATGCAATGCGTCAAAATCGATATCACTTATTTTTTCAAGTCTCATATAGATATTATCAGGTGCTACACCAATAAAACAAATATAATCACATAAATTTGTATTTTTAATATGTTCATTTTGAAACCTATTGTTCACATCGAGACTGCTTGTCTTAACTTCAATTTTTATACCATTAATTTGTATATCCCAATCCCCTTGATCACCATCTTTATAAAGCAAACTGATGTTCCTCTCCTTTGAAAAAATATCTCTCAAAAGCCTTTCTCCAAAGCTTCCCCTTTTGTCAATTTGTAAATTTCTAATTCTTATATACTTTGAATTACTTTTCCATTTTGTTGTAGCATCAACCTCAGATTCTATTTCATTGAAAACTTGTATTGCCATCTCACAAATATTCATAATTACAAACCTCCATCGTTGATTCCAGCATTAACTAAAGCTTGTTCTATTAAAGATGTTCGTAAATTCATACTTGAATTTGTTCCTAAAAAACTCACTTCAGCCCAATTTATATTACATATTGCCTCTTTTACTCTCTGTTTATCCCTTAGTATCACTATACCATATCCTCTTCTGTGTGGCAATGATTCAAAATTATCATAAAGCTTCATTTGTGGTTTAGATTCTGAGTGAAAACATGTACTAGGCAAATAAGCATCACATGCATACAACATTTTCTTGTTGCGAGTACTAGAAGGTGTACCACCATCACTCAAAGAATACACTTTAATATATTTTTTACAACTTTGTTTCTTTTCATTGTTGATATGTATTCTATTGTCCTGAATGAGTTTATTATTCACCCATATTTGAAAAATGGTAGCCACTTCCACTTCCCTGCCATTAGGATAAACAAAGCTGTTCAACGGCAGCTTTTCACTATGTGCAAGGTGAAATCCGCTAACACGCCCCTTTGGGCTACCTTTACCATCGCTTGCAAATAGAGGCGGTAATATAAAAGCAACAAAATCAGCAAAATATGCATGATTAATGAAGCGTAAAGCAAGATTTCCACGAAGACCGAATGGTGGATTGCCCAACACGATATACTTATTATTTTTTGCCGGAATAAAATCTAAAAAATTAGATTGCACTATTTCGTCGTTCTTACACTCTAAATCTATGCCTATGCGTCTATCCTTTGGCATTTTATTATAAAAGCTACAATCACCGCAACTTGGTTCCACGAATATGTATTCTTTAGAATCCACCATGTTGTTTTTTAAAAATGACATAAATGTTCGAAAACAATGCAAGGCTGTTGAGTTTTTTGTAAAAAATTCATCATAACTCCTATAATTATCCTTTGAAATATCATATTTGTTTCCAAGCAGAAAATTTAAGTCATGTATGTAATTTTCCGGTATTTTATGTAAACTCTCCCACCGCTTCAATGTACCCTCGTGGAGATTCAATTTATGGGCTAATTGCGTTAGAGTAAGGGAATGTTTTAATTCAAAATACATATTAGTAGCTGTCATATTAACTCCATTATACACATAATTACAACAATGCTTTGTTGCTAGCATACACAAAAATCATCCTTGACTACTCCTGATTCATGCACCTACAAATCATAGGAACTCGAAATTGCTCTAAGCCTTTTTACCGCCTTTTTAAATATTTCTATTGTATAATCAATCTCTTCACTTGTGGTAAAACGGCTAAGTGAAATTCTAATTGCTGTATGTGCCAACTCCTTATCTGCACCAATTGCTACCATAACAGGATTTGCCTCTAAATCCTCACTAGCACAAGCACTTCCTGTAGAAGCTGCAATACCAGCCTTATTCAAATCCCAAAGCATAGCTTCTCCCTCAATACCTTTTACACTTATTAGCGTTGTATTTGGAACGCGATTCTCTCTTGTTCCCACTACAAAGACATCAGGTATCGTAGTTAAAGCATCTTCTAATCTATCGCGAAGTTTTCTAACTTGAGATAATTCAAAATCTAAATATTCATTTGCTAACCTCATAGCCTCACCCATTGCTACTATATATGGAACATTCAATGTGCCACTTCTTCTGCCCCGCATATGTTCTCCACCATGAAAAAGCGGCGTAAGCTCCACACCTTTTCGAATATAAAGCCCACCTATACCCTTTGGTCCATGAAACTTATGTGCAGAAAAACTTAAAAAATCTACTTGTGCTTTTTTCACATCTACCGGTATTTTGCCAATTGCTTGAACTGCATCTGTATGAAATAATACATTATTTTGTTTGCATAATGCACCTATCTCCTCTATAGGAAAAATAAGCCCAGTTTCATTATTTGCCCACATAACACTTACAAGTGCTGTGTCATCTCTTAGAGCGTCTCTTACTTGTGAGGCTGCAATAGTTCCATCTTTATTTATAGGTAGATATGTTACTTCAACCCCCAAGTTTTCCAAAAAAGAACAAGTAGAACGAACTGCTGGGTGTTCCACTTCTGTAGTTATAATATGTTTTTTGCCTTTTTTGACTATTTCATCAAAATATACGCCCTTAATCACCCAATTATTAGATTCTGTCGCACAAGAAGTAATAATAATATCATCATTATCATCCGCATGAATACCCATGTAAAGCTTTTCTATCGCATCAGTAATTGCAGAGTGAGTTTCTGTGCCATATTTATGCAAACTATTTGGATTTCCAAATTTTTCACAAAAATAAGGTTTCATCAATGCTTCAATGCTTGGGTCTAGCATCGTTGTTGCATTGTTATCTAAGTAGATTCTCTTTCGCATTCTTTCTATCTCCAAAATTAATTTTCTACAAATGAAATATACCAAAATTATGTTATTTTAACTGATTAAAAAATAAAAGTTTTATCGCTATAATTTAAATGTGTAAAATAATTACACATTTAAACCTTATTTGTTTAACATAGTTAGAGTTATTGTTTTTTACAATATTTTTATTAAATTAAGTGTATTATAAGTGCTTTTTTGATACACTCGGTAGCTTGATTATTTAAGATCTCAGAAAGATTTTAGATTAGAATCAATAGGAGCTGTTATGAAAGATGTTATCGAAAAACTAGAAGTTATTCTTAATCAAGGGTTATATGGCAGGGATGAAGAAGTAAGATTAGCACTTTTATGTACTCTAAGCAATAAACCGCTTCTATTGTATGGGCATGATGATGCTAAAGATATTAAGCTACGCTTTGAATCTCTTTTTGGGGAAACACCCATTACTGCAAAGGTTAATGCCAACTTTAATAATAAAAATAAAATGAATAAATATACAGCATATTGTCATTTAAGCAATCATAATAATACAGAACATCTGTATGAATATCTATTTTCTCAGAGAAATAATAATATAATTGAAAAATTGAAACAACTTGCACCAGATGCACAAAAAATCAAGAAATACTTTCAAGATTATAATTTCACGCAGTTTTGGAACGAAGATAATAGAGAAAAAGCTATAGGTTTTATAGAATCTTTAGTATCATATGTGAGTTCTGCAGATGGTGGCGACACTTCTTTGCTAGACACCGAAGAGCAAAACATAATAAAGCAACTCTCAAATATATCAGACAAAAGATTTAAAGACTTTTTACACCTACTTGCAGTAAATCTCATGATAAATGATAGAAAAGAAATTACGCCTATTGATTTTGGCATGTTTTATTATTGCTTACGCGATTGGTCTAATGGATTGCGTTACCTTGAAACAAGCATTTGTTCTAGTCTCTCTAATGAGGAATTACCTACATTTGTATTCCACGATGAAGAATACGAGAAAAGCTGTAAAGAGGAGTTCTCCAAACAATATGAACAAAAAGCATTCCTAATACCAAATCTTGAATATATGTTTTATGTACCTTATTCGTCGTCACCAAATATTCAACCAAATGATATATTTACAAAAATAGATAAATTCTATAAAAACTTTGAGAACCTATCATCTCAAGAAGGGTTTGAAAGTGATATAGAGCAAGATTTGAAAGAAGTTCAGCTAAAAGAGGAAGCCTTGAGAGACATTGAGTTAAAAGAAATGGAGTTAAAAGAATCTCAATTAGCACAAGTTCAATTGAAAAGATCTGCATTTAAATCCGTGAAAGATGGATTAGATGAAAGATTGAAAATAGCAATTGCAAAAGAGACTGAATTTAAAGAACAAAGAGAAGCATTAGAGAGCAAATTTAAAGATGCTAAAATCAAAGAAGCAAGAGAAAATTTTGAAGCACAAATCATAGAAGTACAAGCAAAAGAAAATAAATTCATAGAAGTTCGTTTAAATTTAGAGGCACAACTACAAGATGCCAAAAATACGCTTGAAGATAAATTAAAACAAACAAAAGATATACTTGAAGCAAAAATGCTAGAAGTAAATGAAAAAAGAGAGGAACTGAAAGAAGCAAAAGATAAATTGAATGTAAAATTATTAAATCGCAAAAACACCACAGAATTAAAACTTAAAGAAGCTAAGGAATATTTAACTCAACTTCGTTTGATACCAGCCGGGCTTAATAAGTCCATTGAAGCTTGCACAAAACAAATAAACGCAGTATCAAAGCCAAATCCAATTTGGGCTAATCCACTAAAAATGCACTTATCCGCCTTATATAAAATACAAAAAAATATTCCAAATATGATAAAGTTTTTTGATTCTCATATAAAGCAATATGAAGAAAGCTCAAAAAATAGCGTATGACGATATAGCTAGCAAATTTAATATTTATTTGTTATTTGAATTTTCTAGGATATTAAAAACATTTATAAATACAAAAACTCTGTAGGCTTAGAATCTGCAAGTCTATTGAATACTAGCAATATTACCACATAGAACAAGCCATTCAATCAATATATTTTTACAAAAAGTAGCATATAATTTTTCTTTCATAAAAAGTTTCCACATTGAATCTAGGTGTTTATTATGATTAATTATATTCATTAGATAGCTATATAAGATATGAAAATATCTTTGCTTACATAATAAATATTTTAAGGAGTTTTTATGATTATTGGTTGTCCCAAAGAAATTAAAATTCATGAATATAGGGTTGGTTTAACGCCTTCTAATGTTCATGAATACAAAGAGGCTGGACATGAAGTATATGTAGAGCATGATGCAGGAAGTGCCATAGGTTTCAGTGATGATGCTTATCATAGAGCTGGAGCAAAAATAGTTGATAAGGCAAAACTATTTCAAGAAAGTGAAATGATTATAAAGGTAAAAGAGCCTATTGAAAGCGAATATGAATATTTTAAAGAAAATCAAATATTATTTACATACCTTCACTTAGCAGCAGATAGAAAACTTACAGATATGTTGTTGGAAAAAAAGATAAATTCGGTTGCATATGAAACAATCAAGGTTAAAAACATATTGCCATGTTTAGCACCCATGAGCTCCATTGCCGGACGCTTAGCAGTAATAGAATCCGCAAAGTATATACAAAAAACATTTGGTGGTAATGGAACATTACTTAGTGGTATTCCCGGAACTCCTAAGGGTAAAGTAACAATTATTGGTGCTGGTGTAGTTGGATTAAATGCGGCACAACTAGCAATGGGTATTGGTGCAGATGTTACTATACTAGATATTGATGTTTCGCGTTTGTCTTATGTGGATCAAATGTTTGATATGCGTATTCATACTTTATTTAGCTCAAGAGCCAATTTACTAGCGAGCATAAAGGATGCAGATGCAGTTATTGGAGCAGTTTTAATACCCGGTGCAAAAGCACCAAAACTCATAAAAAAAGATGATTTACAAGTCATGAAAACAGGTGCTATTTTGACAGATGTTGCAATAGATCAGGGAGGTTGCTTTGAAACTTCAAAGCCAACTACACATGACAATCCTGTTTTTGATATAGACGGAATCTTGCATTACTGCGTTGCAAATATGCCCGGTTCTGTTGCAAAAACAGCCACATTAGCCTTGACTGATTCTACGCTTAATTTTGGTTTAAATATAGCAAAAAATGGTGTAAAAGAAGCAGCGAAAAAAGATTGTGGCATTTTAGAAGGCATCAATACATATGAAGGTAAATGTACATATAAAGGTGTTAGCGATGCATTTGGTATCGCATATACAGATGTCAAAGAAGTTATTAAATAGGAATGTTTAAGCATTTTTTAAAGTGTTTTTATATATAATTACCACGCCTTTCCGAGTCAGCCCTATGCAATGGGTTATGAGAGCAACGCTTCAGGATGGGAACATAGCAGAGCACTTTCATTACTTGTGTGCCATTGGTTCCTGGCTAGGAGGGGTTAGTCTATTTACTTAGACTCAATTCTTTCATCATGGGTGTGAATGCCTATTCATTCAAATATTTTTATAGGTTTAGATTCTAGTTTTAGTGTTTATAATAATGCGTATAAACAAAGTTATCATTCAAAAAGTATGGGTGCATATAGTGAAACATTAATAAAACATATATTTCCAGCATTATTTTTTAGTAAATATGGAACTTTTTCAGATCCACACACAAGATATAAATTTCTACAGCAAATAAAGCTTATGGAAAAGTATGTAAAAGTCCATGATTATGATAACATAAAAAATATTGTTTCAGCTAATATAAAAAACACGCATTTTAATGATAAGCCATTTAGGATCTTAGATATATGTTTTGGGCTAGGGTATAATGCCATGTTGGCATTACAATTTTTTCAAAAATGTGAGATATATTCACCCGAACAAGATAATCTATTGCAAGAGCTTTATAACTTTCCATACACCAATATACCAAAAAGCAAAGAGGTAATAAATTCTTTGATTAAAAATAATATTTATATAAGTAAGGCACAAAGCCTATATTTTTTGCATGGCAACGCACTAGATTATTTAGATAAATTTCCTAATAATTTTTTTAACATTGTTTTTCAAGATGCGTTTAGTATGCAACACAATAAAGAGCTATGGGATATAGATTATTTCAAAAAATTGCATAGAATTACTACGACTAATTGTTTAATTACCACATACGCAAAAGCAAGAAATATAGTAGAAATAGTTAAGTTAGCTGGATTTGAAACCATAAAATATAAATATGGTAGTCTTTTTTATAAAACAAGCAAGTATTAGTAATTTACAACCACACAAATTAATATGATATAATCCAAAAAACTATTAATCTTTATAAGGTTTATCATGCAAGAAAACAACACACCAACCACACAACAAAACAAAAAAGTAGGCGTAGTAATACCTATATATAATGTAGCACCATATTTAAGAGAATGTCTTGATTCTGTAATTAATCAAACATATAAGAATCTAGAAGTAGTATTAGTTAATGATGGTAGCACAGATAAAGAAAGCCTAGATATAGCAAAAGAATACACATTAAAAGATCCTAGATTTACTTTATTTGATAAAGAGAATGGAGGACAAAGCACAGCTAGAAATGTAGGCATAGAATGGTTTAGCAATAAATATGAATTAGAAATAGATTTAAATAATTGTGAATTAGATTCTAATAATTATATAAATGCACATTCTACAGAATCTAACAACACTAATTCTAATACTATTATTACAGAATATAAACATGTAAATCCTATAAGAACAGATTCTAGTAATCCTACAAACTTAGATTTAGATTCTAATAACATAGAATCTAACAATACAATAACAATTACAAAAGAAAAAGATATACTAGATAATAAACAAGACAATACAAAAGATACAGAATCTAATAATAAATTAAATATTAAACAAACAGATATAATTGTAAGTAATGTAGATTCTAAAGATATAAAAGATAATAAACAAATAGAATCTAACAACACTAATACTAATAGTAACAAACTAAATACACCAAACACAAACAATCAAACACATAATGTTAGTTTAGATTCTAAAGAATCTTATATACAAATAGATTCAAATAATACACATAACATAAATATAAAACATATAGAATCTAACACTATAAATAAAACTACTACATGCAATAAGATAAATATATCTAATACACCTTATTTAGTATCGTTTAATATTACAAACAATAATCCATATAATATATATAAAATATATAAATCAAGTAATGCTTTTAATGAAATAGATTCTATACAAACAAATAAAGATATATTAATAAATAATAATGATAAAGCATACAAGGACAATATAGACAGCATAGATAATCCATATGATAAATATAAGAAGGACAATAGAAACAATAAAGATTCTAAAGAATACTTTAATCAAGAAATCATATATAATCAAGACAACACAAAAGAAGTAAATCATATAGATATAAATAAAACTATAAATGATGATAAACAAATAAATACAATAAATAAAAATAATGTAGATTCTATACAAGATAACTTATTACATGCAAATACACACATAGATAACAAAGCTATATATAATACACAAGATATATCAAATAAAGATTCTAAGGAATACCATATACAAACAAATACAGATCAAAATGATATAAATAATATGAAATCACATCAAAACAATACAAACAATATAAAATTAAATCAAAACGATATAAATATAAATCATAATAATATAAATAACATGAATAATACAAACAATACAAACAACATAGAATCTACACATATAAAGTTAATAGCACCTGATATAGACTATATAATATTTTTAGATTCTGATGATTATTGGAAATTAAATTGTATAGAGGAATGTATAAAACATTCTAATGGTGTGGATATTGTGTGGTTTGATTGGAGCATATTTTGTTTAGAATCAATAAGACAAGAATTAGTTACAATTCAAGAAATGTGTAAATATGAAAGAAATCAAAAAGTAACCCCAAATGAATTTTTAAATGCAGTTATAAGAACTAAAATCCCATATTTTTATTTCACCGTATCTGGCTTAATTGATTTTAATTTCTTAAAAAGAATTAATCTGTATTTTTTAAATGGTGTAATTCATGAAGATCATAATTTTGGCATATTATTGTTTTTGCAAAGTAATAATATATTTGTTCTAACTGATAAGCTATATTTATACAGGATTCGCTCAAATAGTACAATGTTATATAATAAAAAGATGCGGTATTCACATAAATATACACAAGATATATACTCTAGCTTTGATGATATGCAACTAGCAAAAAAATATCATGTAGCAAGTAGTTTTATATTTCAATTCCTAGAATTACAAGATTTTTTTGAAAAAAATCCTAGTGAGTTAAATGATAAAGCAAAGTCTTTTTTCTTTCCATTTTACGCTGAAAAGAGTATAGGAATCTTAGATTTAAAAAAAGATCCATTAAACTTAGTGCCAAAGTTGTATTTAAT
>JARHYT010000014.1 GCA_029264775.1 Helicobacter sp.
GTCCGTTATTGTTTTGTTGTATTTGAACTCCTTGATTATACTGCGGTATTACCTGTGGTGTTTGTATTGGATAATATCCACCATATCCATAATAATATTTTTCATATGTTAAGGGATCATAGGGATCGTAATAACCTGCATAATTTCTAGGATCATATGGATCATACCTGTGGATTCCGCCATAATATGGATATGATTGCCCGTAGTATATATTCACATTTGGGTTATAATACCTTGGATCTCTTAAATCATAACCACCATATTGTGGAACATTTGTAACCGGTCCTTTTATATCTTTGGTATTTTGCTGTGGTTGTTTTCCACCTTGTTTTGCCACCTCATCATCTTCTGCAGCATAAAGGCATAAAGACAAGCTAAGCAAAGATGCTATAAATATCCTTGTTTTCATATTCATATCCTTATTGAATCTTTCTAAAATAGGATAAAAGCAAAATATATGCCAATTAATTGCCTTATTTTTCCTACATTTATACTCTTAATTATACTAAATATTTAACTAATCTCTTGTTAAATATATAAAATACATTTTATAGATTGTCAAAACATTTTTATTTTTATGTGGAATAACTATTATTTTTTGTGTAATACTCGTTGTGATTTTTTGTTTAATATATTGTTATTAAAATATACATCTACAATATAATCAAAGGATTTTTTAACTTTAATGCTTGGTTAGTTTTAAATATTGCTCAAATATTAATAGTACATTATTTTTTAATATAAATTGCTACATACTAATGTATCACAATATAATGTCTTTAGCATTTCCGCTCCCATAACATTATCTTTTGAATTGTCTCTTGTTTCTTTGCTAATTTTTTTATAATTAATAGCTCTTTCTGGATGTGGCATTAACCCAAATACATTTTTTTCCCTATTACAGATACCTGCAATTTTATCTACACTTCCATTTAACTCTTCATCATATTTTAGTAAGACCTGATTATTTTCATATAGCTCCTCTAATCCTTTTTTGTCTATTTGGTAATTACCTTCCGCGTGTGCTATTGGTATTATAATTTTTTGTTTTTTTACATAATGTGTTAGCATTGCATTATCTGTTGATATTACTTCTAATGTCGCGTCTTTTGATATAAATTTCAAATCTTTATTACGCATTAACACGCCGGGCAAAATCTTACTTTCACATAATATTTGAAAGCCATTGCAAATTCCTAATACTCTACCGCCATTATCAACATACCTTTTTAATGCTTTTACACTATTTGATTGTGCTGCAATTGCACCACATCGCAAATAATCTCCATAGCTAAATCCACCTGCAATAACTGCTAGTTTTGTTTCTGAAGGTAATGCTTTTTCTGTGTGCCATATTAATGTGTTTGGAATACCAAAACTAGTATAAACATTTGCTACATCGTATTGACAATTAGTGCCCAAAAAATGCAATATAGATACCATTTATGCCTCTTTTATGTGTATTGTATAATCTTGAATTATAGGATTTGCAAGGAATTCTTCGCACATCTGTTGTGCTTTTTTCTCCGCTTCTTGTTTATTTGCAGATTCTAGAGTGATATAAAATTTCTTACTCATAATGAGATTTGATATATCAAATTCATGTCCTTGTAATGCTTGCAAAATAGCTTTCTCTTCTGGATTAAGCACACCTTGTCTAGTGGTTATTTCTATATCTATATTATAAAGCATAATTATTCCTTTAATTGCTAATTGATATATAATTATAAATGTTTTGTATAAAGTTATTGTTTAACATGAAAACTTTTAGATACTATATTATCATAACAAATCTTTTTATATTTGTACTTAAATGATAGAATACGAGAAATAAAGCAAATATAAGGGATACAATGCATCATAGTCATACTCCAATAGACATCGACATAAAACCACAAATTGATTTTCCGTGTGTGTGGAGTTACAGAGTTATAGGTATTGGTAAAGAGAATGTTTTGTGTGCTATAGAAAAGGTGTTTGGTGGGAATGCTTCAATATCTCCTGTAGAGCATATATCAAGCCATGGTAAATATATTGCTATCAATTGTTCTATTAAAGTTCAAACGGATGAGGAAAGATTGATGTACTTTGATGGTTTAATAGAACAAAATGGTATTGTAATGGTTATTTAATCAGATGGATTCAATATGAGTGCAAAGATATTAACTGGTGTCTATCTGCTTATTGTTGGTGTTTGTATAGGGGGTATTATTGTAATAGGTTTTTCAGAATCTGTTATATTAGACATAGATGCAATTTTTAGGAATAATGAGTTTAGCACAACACTAATTACAAAATATGATCAAGGCATTATTTTTTCAAATATAATATTAAAGTTTAGCTATTTATTAGTATTTGCCGCATGTTTTATTTTTTTATATGAAACATTAAGCTACAAGTTTCAAAAGAGCAGTTTTTTTGTGTGGATTTGCAGTATTTTGAATTGTATATTAATGTTGTTATTTGGTTTGTTTTACTCACCAAGCATTGCTAAAATCTTTGAAGAAGAACCAAGAATCATGGCAAGCCCTAATTCAGAATCTTTTTTTAATCAATCAGAGCTTATACTAAAATTATTATTATTAACCCTTACTATATCGTTTTTTGCTCGTGTAGTTTTGACATACAAGAAAGGATTATCCTTAAGTGATTCTAAGGGGCAGTAGCTAAAATATTTTACTTTCTACTTCTCATTGTATCATGTATTGTTGGTATTAAATCTTGTATTGGTATTCTATATCTTTCATATTCTTTTATTTCATTTGGAGTTAGTTGCTTCCATTCGTATGATAAACTTATTATGTAATAAGAATCAATAGCCCCAATAAAGCTAATCGTATCGTTATCTTTTGGAATTATCTTTCCATGATATGTTTTGCAATTGTAAAAATTATAAATTAAGCCATTAACAAAATTACCCTTTGAATCTTCTTCATAGCCATAAGCAAAGACATTTCCAACGCTTTTTCTTTTTTGTAGTTCTTTATTCTTATTGCAACTATCTTCTATCGGATTTGCCTCTAAATTCTTCATTCCATATATAAAATATTTTCCATTATATTCAAATATTTCCACGATACTTTGTCCCCCTTCAGTACCTTTATGTGTCAGATACACACCAGAAATATTTTTTGCTATTAACACATTAGCAAATGCAATTAGTATATATATCATTAAATGCTTCATCTACTTGCCTTGTTTGCTAGTTGTAATAAGAAGTTAGTAGTTCTTTTGGGACCTTTGCAACAACTTTAAAAACTTCATTATTTTTTAGATTTTTATTCTTTAATCCTCCAGCATGAACATCATTTGGAAAAAATATACATAGATTTGCTCTGTTTGATAGAATTGTATTTGCTTTTTTACTAGGGCTGTATGTTGTTAAATCTTTTTTCTCATTATATTTCTTTAATATTTTAAAGTCAGTTGAATCCCCCAACATAAAACATTCTCCACCTTTTATGGTGAGCTGAAAATCCACATATTTATTGTGTGATTCGAAAAAAGCCTCTTTGAAATCCTTAAGATTATATTTTTGCAATATAGCAAACACCCCGTCTTTTAAAGTTATGTGCTTATTTTCCTTAAAATCACCTTTTTTAAATTCACCATTTAGACAAGATTCAAATATGCCATGAAGATTCTGCAATGCTTCATTTTGCATAAATATAAATTTTGCATTATCAAATTTTGTTATAATTGCCATACTGCCTCCAATCTTTTGAGTTAAATGTTGGATTCTATAATATATTTTCTTAATAGTTGCTTTAATGGTTTTTGTATTTATTTTTGCTAAATAAAATATATCTTTTTAAGATATAATATTTATACTTTATTTACTTGGAGATAACATGAACATTTTATTTGTAAGATTATTGCTTAAATACAAATATGGTATGCAAAATGGATTTGTTAGGGCAGTTTATAAATTTAGAGGTAGCAAGTTTATGCCTAGAAGAAAACTAAAATTTTTAGATTCTCATGCTAGTCATTTGAATGATATAGATTCTATGCTTTATAAAAAACTAATAGATAAAGACAAAGATGTGTTTATATTGTGGTTATTTAGGCGATGGATTGGGGGGGGGGGGGTAAGTCTCTCAGATGATGATTATAGTTATATTGTTTGTAAGACAAATTTAGCATTTATAGAAGCTGAAAGACTTTGTAATAGCAGGAAATCAATACATGATACAATAAAATTATCCATCAACAATAAAGAGTTTTTATATCTTACAAATTGCCCTACATCTTTAAACGCAATAACTTCAGAGGAATCTTTATCTGTGTATCCAATAGCACATATTTTTTTAAAAGAATATTATCTAGACGGATTTAATCCAAATAACGGAGAAACAATTCTTGATTGTGGTGCAGCAGAGGGAGACACAGCAATATTTTTTAATGCATTTTACCCAGATTCAACAATACATGCCTTTGAGTGTGGAAATACAAGTTTTGATACTTTAAGAAAAAACATTCAAATCAATGGCAAACAAAACAAAATCTTTGCATACAAGAATGCTATTAGTTCAAAAAATCAAACTTTGTTTTTTAGTGATTGGCATGTTGTAAAAGAAAAAACTAAAAATAGTATTGAGGTTGAATGTATCAGTATAGATTCTTTTGTAAAAGAAAATAATATAGATAATGTTGGTCTTATTAAAATGGATATAGAGGGTGGAGAGCAAGAGGCACTGATTGGTGCTAGAGAAACTATTATGAAATTTAAACCAAAATTAATGATACCAATATATCATTTAGAAGATGATATAGTAGAGATTCCAAAATTTTTACATTCACTAGGACTTAAAATGGAATTTAGAATAAAATGGACAGAGATTCGTAACTGGGGTATGGACTGTGTGCTGTTTGTAAGATTTATATAGCATTAGTTATTTATAATAATTTTAATATCAATAGTATTATTTTTATTGGCATACGCTATAGTTTCTATATCTGTAGAATGTGTATATCTTTGCATTAAAATTACAATATCTTTTTGCAAGTCATCCAAATACCCAACATTTAGATTTCTTTCCTTTGGGAGTATCCCTTGTAATCTCTGCTTAGCTAGGCTAGCTGTTCCATTCCTTTCGTTCCAATTAAAAATATTCATAATTTATCCTTAAAAACCAAAAATCTTTTTTAATGAATTTATAAAGTTATTTGAAATGTTAAAATTTTCAAAAGCTACTTCTTCTCCTAAAATTCTTCTTGATATTCTATCATATGCCAATCCGCTAATACTTTTTGATAATATGGTTGGTTCGCCACTATTGGTTGCACCAACTACTTTTTCATCCTCTGGCACGATGCCAATTAGTGGCAATGCTAATATATCTATTACATCATCGCATGATAACATGTCTTGTTTTGCGACTAAGTCTGGTCTTAATCTATTTATTATTATATGTTTTTCTATTTCTGCTCCATGACTTGCCTTATCGCTTTTAGAGTCTATTATACCTATAACTCTATCGCTATCTCTGACGGAGCTTATTTCTGGTGTTACAACTATCATTGCTCTATCTGCCCAAAATATTGTATGCTCAAATCCACTTTCAATGCCTGCTGGGCTATCAAGCAATATATAATCAAAATCTGTTTTTAGCTTTTCTAATAAATCTTTTACTTTATCTTTTTCTAGTATAGTTTTATCTTTGCTTTGACTCGCTGGTAAAAAATAAAGATTTTTTGATTTTTTATGATTTATTATTGCTTGTGAAAGATTACATTTTCCTTCCATAATATCCACAACATCATATACAATTCTCCTTTCAAGCCCAAGTATCATATCAAGGTTTCTTAGCCCAATATCAAAATCAACAGCAATAACCTTTTTTCCTTTATCTGCCAAACCAATACCTATATTTGCAGTGGCTGTAGATTTACCAACGCCCCCCTTACCAGAAGTAATTGCAATGACGATACCTTGCCTATTTCCCATCAATATCCTTTATGATGTGTGTTGCTTACGCAGATTCTATCTAAAATTTGTGTATTTTTATAAACATATGAAATTAATTTTATAATAAATTGTTATTTAGTCTCATATGTGTTTTACAATAAAATTATTTAATTTTTGTTTTATTGCATTGTGATTTTTTATAAATTCATTATGTGCGTTTTCTCCTACAAAATTACTTACACAAAATAAACCAATACATGGAATCTGAAAAAATTGTGCGACTTTTAATACACTAAAAAACTCCATATTTTCAAGCAATATGCCGGCATTTAATATCATGGGATTGTAACGAGAAGTTTTAGTAATATAATTACTTGAATTTATGGTAGCCTGTTTTGTATTTTTTAGCTTTTTTTGTAGTTTTATAAATGTTTCACATGAAACATTTATATTATATGAACACTCTATTGCATTATCAATGGGTATATACGATTGATTTTGTAGATATGAAAGTTCAATCTGAGTTGCTCTAAAGCTATAATAAATATCACCAATGTTAATAGAATTATCATAGCTACCAGCACTGCCTAAAAATATAAGACTTTTAGGTAAATTTTGTAAGCATATTCTTGTAAGTTCAATTGAGCTATCCACTAAGCCAATACCAATACTTTTTGCAAAGTTAAAACTCTCTGTATTTCCCGCACAAATAAACATAGCCAACCACTTATTATTATACTATTCTATGATAACTTCATATTTTTCTAAAATAATGTCGGGATTATATGACATTTTAGCCTTTCTTAATCCCTCTATACCCAAATCTTCTTCTCTATTCACATATAATATAGAATCAAAGCAATGCAATAAAAGCTGTTGATTAATTGCTTGATAAGCACCTCTATAGTTTGTATTAGCTTTTTCTATGTGTATAACGCATATATCATTAGATACAACCTCTCCAAAACTAAATGCAATAATTTTGTTGTCAAATCTTAATAATCCCCCTCTCAAATCTAAATCATTATAATGTTCTAGCACACTTATAATGCCTTTTGATTCATTGGCTAACGCCTCATTATTTTCTATATTATCCCATTTTTTCCATGTTTCAATAAGTTCTGTAATATTACTAGATTCTATAGTTTCAAAAGTAAAACCAACATATTCTTCAAAAAACCTATTTAAATGATTTTTCTTTTTATGATATTTCCTGCCCGAAAGTTGTATTAGATTTTGTGTGAGGTATATATAATCACTTCTATCTCTATTTAGTGTTGCATTTACATGCTTGTTAAATGCTTGCTCTAAGATTCTAATATTTTCTTTTTCTATTGAGCGTATTTCCAGAGATTGATTTTTATTTTTGTAATATGTGTATAATATTTGGAGGCACTTGGTTTTGTCTCCTGAACCAATAGGAAAAAAACAAAATGGTGTTTTATGTGGGTATGTTGTTTGTATCACTAAACAATTACAAATAATGCTAAATTCAATTTTTCTTGCTAGTCTCCAAATAAAAAGATTTCCAAAAGAAATATCAGAAATCATAAATCTTTCTTGTTGTAAATATTGATTTATGGTATCTCTATCTTTTAATTCAATTTCTTTAAATACGATGTTATTTGCATTTGTGTTATTTGTCATATAATATAACCTTTTAATTTTACTAGGTTTTAGATTCTATCAAAGTTTAGCTAAGAATGTAATTAAAAACATCATTATTCATGAAATGTTTGTTATAATGGATTTCAGATGAATTGCAATTAAAGGGATAGATAATGATTAAAATTTTAAAAGTTTGCGATGACAATTTTGAACAAGAATTTAATACTCTTTTACAGAGGGCAGATACGGATATACACAATATTATTCCACAAGTATTATCTATATTAAGTGATATAAAGGCTAATGGGGAGCGTGCATTACTAGAAAATGTTAGCAAATATGATTCGTGGAGTCCAAAGAATTTTAATGAATTAAAAATTAGTGAGGAGGATATACACAACGCTTATAAAAATTTGGATTCTAAGCTTAAGGATTCTTTGCAGATTGCATACGATAGAATATATGAGTTTCACTTAAAAAATGCACCAAAAGGCTTTTTGTATCACGATAAATATTCTAATATGTTAGGACAAAATGTATTACCAGTAGAGAGAGCAGGTATTTATGTTCCGGGTGGAAAGGCATTTTATCCTAGTTCATTATTAATGAATGCAATACCCGCAAAAGTAGCAGGTGTAAAAGATATAATTATGACAAGTCCAACACCACACAATAAAATAAGTGATATGATTTTAGCAACTATGTATATTTGTGGTATTAGCGAGGGTTATAAGATTGGTGGTGTTGGTGCTATTGGTATGTTAGCATATGGCATTGGAAAATTAAAATGGAACAAGCATATGTTATTTTCAGATACTATTAAAGACGACAAATCATATTTTAAAAGAGTAGATGTTATAACTGGACCGGGTAATATATATGTAGCAACCGCTAAAAAATTAGTATTTGGTGAAGTAAATATAGATATGATTGCTGGTCCTAGTGAGATTGGAATTATAGCCGATTCAAATGCAAACAAACAATTTGTAGCAATAGATATGCTTTCGCAAGCAGAACATGATTCTATGGCAAGTGCAATATTAATTACTGATGATTATAATTTTGCAAATGAAGTCGCACAAGAAATTGATAAAAATTTATTGCAATTGGAGCGTATAGAAATAGCACAAAAAAGTATTAATGAAAGGGGTGCTATCATAGTTGCAGAAAACTTAGAGCAAGCAGTGATGCTCATGAATGAGATAGCACCAGAGCATTTAGAGATTTTTACTAAAAATCCTTTTTCCATACTAGGAGATATAAAATCAGCCGGTGCAATATTTTTGGGACAATATACGCCAGAAGCAATAGGAGATTATCTTGCAGGACCAAACCATACTTTGCCTACTGGTGGTAGTGCTAGGTTTTTTTCTCCATTAAATGTTGATAATTTTTGTACTAGAAGTTCCATTATATCATTTTCTCGTAATGGTATAGATAATTTAGGAAATCATTGTATTAATCTTGCTGATACAGAGGGATTACAAGCTCATAAGTTATCTGTAAAATACAGATTAGAATCAAGGCATTAAAAATTGATTAGGTCTTGAAATTTTAATAATTCTTCGCTACCATTTGCTAGTGCTTTGATTATAAAAATTTCACCATTAAAACTTATTGCTATATTTAGTTGTGAGCGTGTTATTGCGTCTTTAATATAATCTATTTCTATTTTATTGTCATATATTATCATTTGTAGATAATGTGTATAAGAATCAAACATACAAAAACTTCTTAAATCCATATTATTTGGCTGTAGTTTCATGTTGTCATAAAATATTAGTTCATTATTTTTGTAAATATTTGTGGTTATATGAAATTTTTTAAAATCAAATATTTCATTTAATGAGATTCTACCGGCACAGAAAATCTCACTATAATATAACCTAGAATTATCATTGATAAATATATCTGTATTGGCTCTAAAATTTGAATTTTTAAATGGTATGCAAGGTAGTGGTGCATAAAATAAAGAGGCATTGTTTTCTACTATTATATTTGCATTCCTCCTTGCAAGCCCATCTTGTGTATTATGTATTTTCTCATAACTTTGCGAAGTAATTTTTATAGTACTTCCATCGCATATTTTTAATGATATTTGTTGATTATCATCTTTCATAAATCCGGGTGAAACATTCAATAAAATTAAATGTGCTATACCATCAATATACAATAATTCAATCACTTTAAGTGGTGGTGTAAAAAACATAGAATCTATAATTGTTTTATTGTTAATATTTTTTTTGGTTACGAGCTCTAATTTGCTATCTTGTGTATAATTTGTTTTCAATTAACGCTCTCTAACAAAGCATATTTTTTTATCCATTGTATTATATATTCTAATCCTTCATTTGTTTTAATGTTTGTAAATATAAATGGTTTATCTCCACGCATTTTCTTAGAATCTTCATTCATTACATCTAAACTTGCACCTACATAACTTGCCAAATCAATTTTATTAATTACAAGTAAGTCTGAACGAGTGATTCCCGGTCCGCCTTTTCTTGGAATCTTATCACCCGCTGAAACATCAATTACAAAAATTGTTATATCTGCTAGCTCTGGGCTAAATGTTGCAGATAGATTGTCTCCCCCGCTCTCAATAAACAATATATCAATATTTGGGAATCTATTTTCCATTTCTTCCACTGCTTCTAAGTTCATGGATGCATCTTCTCGTATAGCGGTATGGGGACATCCACCCGTTTCAACACCTATAATTCTTTCTTTTGGTAAAACAGAATTTTTGCATAAAAAATTTGCATCTTCTTTAGTATAAATATCATTTGTTATAACTGCTAGAGAATAATTTTTACTCATTATCCTAGTCAAACTTTCAATTAATGCTGTTTTGCCACTGCCAACTGGTCCGCAGATTCCAATTTTTACCATTTTTATCCTTTATGACATATATAATCGTGAATGTAAAACTTCGTGTTGCATGGATTTAATATCATAATTTACGCCTACATTGCAAAAATCTTCTACATCCAATATTTGAAGTTTATTATAAATTTGTTCTAAATCTTTATATAGCAATGCTAAAATATATTGACCATCATATTGTGAAAGTGGAATTAGCTTGACACAATTAGTAACTATATTTGAAGTTTGTGAAAATAAGTAATGCTTAATGGCATCGCTGAATTGTATATTTTGTGTTTTACAAAATACTGCATAAGCACTTGAATGTGTGTGATATTTACTTTTACTTGTATATATATAAAACATGTCATTATTGAATTGTATGGACTTTATGGCTTTTATGAATCTTGCCCCTATTTTTTGCATTCCCTCCCTACTTTCTCTTGCATGTATTCCCGCATTCATTATTGATTCTAACTTTAAAATCTCTTCTAAATTTTTTGCTTTATAAATTAATTTGATTGACAATAAATCTGTGTATAAAATCTGTGTATTTAAAACAGCTTTTACATATTTCAATGCTTGTTCTTTGTTGTTGATTAATCCCTGCTGTATATATGTTTCTAGACCAAACGAATGTGTATAACTACCAATAGGAAATGAAGTATCATTAATTTGTAATAATAAAAAATCTATCATGTCTTATTTACCACGCACATATACTTTACAATTTGCTATATTTAAATTATTTTCAATAACAGGAAAACTAACATTTAATCTATCCTTAGAATCTAAAACACCATATTGTCTAATGTAATGTATATAAAGTTTATCTAATAATCTTTGTAATGGTTTTTCATAAGGAATCTTAAACTCAAATTCATTGTTACCAACAAAAAGAGGTAAATGCAGATTCCCTATTTCATAACAAATTTTTGCTGCCTCTAAACAATTTTTTACTTTTATTATAAATATATCAGTTGGGATGATAGAAACAGCTATAATATTGTTTTCACTCATTGACAAAATATCACCATCATTTAAACCAATTCGCAATACATTTTCAAATTTTAAGGCAATATCCACATTATTTTGTGTAACATACCTTGCAATTCTCTTTTGTGTATTAAACCATTCTATATGTACATAATCTATATTAAGATTCATAGAATCTATATCTTTTATGTTCCCCAAAATACCTGTTATTAGCATATTAAAATAAATTATAAAGTTGTCCCAAGGATACATTATCTAAAGGTTTTGAGGTTATCAATTCACCATTTATTCTTACCTCATATGTTTCAGGATCTACCTTTATTTTCTCTACACTATTATTAAATTTCATATCTTTTTTAGTAATATTGCGACAATTTTTAACGGGTAAAAGATTCCTATGCAAATTATATTGTTTTTTTATATTTGCATTGTATGCAAAACTTGATACAAAGCTAAATCCACAATCATATTTTGCATCACCTAAACTACCAAACATATCACTATAAACTACAGGTTGTGGTGTTGGAATAGATGCATTGCTATCTCCTATTTTTGATGCCACCACCATACCATTTTTTATAATCATTTCTGGTTTCACTCCAAACATGCTAGGTTTCCAAATAACTAAATCAGCAATTTTTCCCACTTCTATAGAGCCCACATACTCAGAGATTCCATGAGCTATTGCTGGATTTATTGTATATTTTGCTATATATCTTTTAATTCTAAAATTATCATTATCTCCACTCTCATCATGCAATGCACCAAATTCTTTTTTGCATTTATCGGCAGTTTGCCATGTTCTAGTGATTACTTCTCCAACTCTACCCATCGCTTGAGAATCAGAGCTTGTTATAGAAAATACGCCCATATCATGGAGTTTGTCTTCAGCTGCAATTGTTTCAGGACGAATGCGACTATCAGCAAATGCTACATCCTCTTTTATTCTTTTGTCTAAATGGTGGCATACCATAAGCATATCTAAATGTTCATCGGCGGTATTTTTTGTAAAAGGAATTGTTGGATTTGTAGAAGCTGGAAGTATATTCAATTCTCCGGCGGCTTTAATAATATCTGGTGCATGCCCTCCTCCTGCTCCTTCTGTATGAAATGTATGAATTGTCCGTCCATTAATTGCCTTTAGTGTGTCTTCTAGACAGCCCGCCTCGTTAAGAGTATCTGTATGTATGGCTATTTGCACATCATATTTATCTGCGATATTTAATGCATGATTAATTACAGATGGCGTAGATCCCCAATCTTCATGTATTTTTAATCCCAATGCACCAGATTCTATTTGCTTGCTTAATTCCTCCTCATTAGAGCTATTACCTTTGCCTAAGAATCCAAAATTCATTGCATATTCTTGAGTTGCTCTAAGCATTTGTTTGATATGCCACCTACCGGGTGTGCAAGTTGTTGCATTCGTACCCGCAACAGGACCGGTACCACCACCAATCATTGTTGTGATTCCGCTATACAATGCCGTTTTAACCTGTGTTGGTGAAATATAATGAATATGCGTATCAATTCCTCCTGCAGTAACGATTAATCCTTCCCCTGCAATAACTTCTGTACTTGCTCCAATAATCAATGTATCACAAACGCCATCTTGTGTATCTTTATTGCCTGCTTTACCAATGCCTATTATCTTTCCATCTTTAATCCCAATATCTGCTTTATATATACCACTATAATCTATAATAACAGCATTTGTTATAATGCTATCAACCTCATATGAGCTACTGCTCACAGATTGTGCCATACCATCACGGATATTCTTTCCACCACCAAATTTAACTTCCTCACCATATATTGCGTAATCTTTTTCGATTTCAGCGAATAAATCTGTGTTGGCTAGTCTAATTTTGTCGCCAGCTGTTGGTCCATACATAGATACATATTCTTGTCTTGAAATTGTTATCATGTCAAATCCTTAAATCCATTGGTTTTAACATTTTGTAAAGCCTGTTTTTTGTTGTCCAGACTAATTTGTCCATTTGTCAAATTATTAAAACCAAATATTTTCTTATTTCCACCAAATTCTATTAACTTTACACTTTTACTTTCCCCGGGCTCAAATCTAATGGATGTTCCAGATGCTATATCAAGTCTTTTTCCATATGCTTTTTCTCTATCAAATTCTAAGAATCTATTCACCTCAAAAAAATGAAAATGAGAGCCAACTTGTATTGGTCTATCGCTTGTATTAATAACTTTTAACTCTATGGAATCCTTATTTTTATTTAGCGTAATACGCTCATTTTTTAGTATAAATTCACCCGGAATTATCTTAGAAGTATCTTCTATTGGTGAATGAATGGTTACAAGTTTTGTGCCATCAGGAAAACAAACCTCAATTTGTATGTCATGAATCATGCTTGCAACGCCATCCATAACATCATCTGGTTTTAGTAGCTCTCTACCTAATTGCATAAGCTCAGCAACACTTTTTTTACCATCTCTTGCATGTTCCATAATTTCCATAGAAATAAATGCAATAGATTCTACATAATTTAACTTTATACCCCTATCCTTGCGATTTTTGGCTAGGAATCCTGCGTAATGCAACATTAGTTTATCTAACTCTCTTGGTGTTAATCTCATATATACTCCTTTGCAAAGATAAATTACTCTTTATTTTGACTTGCTGTATATGCTAATTTTACATAAATTGCTAATGCGACAAGCAACACAGAAACACCAGCAATAAGCCATACAGAGTATAATAATTTATCGGGTGAATCTATGCTAAACTTAAATACTAACATTAATGCTTCAATTGCTAATGCAACTATGATTGATCCTAAAAATCTTATCATTGTTTTATGAACTGTGTAAGTTTTGTGTCCTGTATTTTTACCTAATACTTCTTCTTCAAATATTGCTTTTACCAAATCAAAAATTGCCAAAGCCAATGTTAGTAGTATTGTAGATTCAAATATATCCTCAACTCTAAAATTATTAAAATTTAATAAATCCTCCGACCAAAGTTTTATAATGCCTTTTAGTAATAATACAATTGATACGCAAGCAAGGGATATAGAGCAAAGAAAATACATAGCAATGCTAAGATTGGTGAATATTGCAAAAAATGAACTAGGTGAGCTGATTTTTATTGCATCCCTTAAATGAATATCAATACATACGACAAATAAAAGTTCATGCAATTGATTATATACTGGATATGCTGCGGTTACAACCAAATTACCATCGATTCTTGATGGGTAGGGATTTGTTATAATGCACCTTTGCTCATCTATTGCCTCATAGAAGTATGCACGATTTGAAAAATTTTTATGTTCATTTGGCAATGAACCATTAGATTGTAGCACATCACTTACTTGTGTTCCGTTTTTATCTAAAATATACATGGAATCAAATACTTTTATTTCATCTTTTATGCGAACTAGTCCTTCCAACACATTATCTATATTTGGTGAAGGCATAAAATTTTTAATATTTTGCGTAAAAAGATACACCATGTAAGCACGCAATTCATAACGAACTTTTGAATATGTTACAATATCTCTTGATAACATTAAAACTCCATTAATACTAATTTAAGGTGTAAGCATTGCTATAGCAAAATTATATATAAACAAATTTAATTATACAATTCAAATTTTATATAGTTATTATACTTTTGAGCTTTTAAAATTTAGCCCATATGTTTATTTATAATATCCTATAATATTTAACAAAAATTCATAAATGCGAAACTCGCCATAATCTATATGTCATTTTTATGCAACGAGATTGTTATTGCTAAATAAATGCAATTAATGAGATATTTACCAAGCAATATTTAGTTGATTTGACAACCATTCATTTTTATTAAGATGAGCTTGTAGTACTACTCCCGCCACCAAAAAAACCGCTTTTTGCATTTGACGGAGTAGTAGCCCTTGTTGTACTAGAAGATGGGCTACTAGTAGCTCTATTTGCACTGCTAGTAGCATTTTGAGATCTTTGGTATGCTGATGGAGAATAACTTCTTTGTGCATTTGCCTTGTAGTTAGAATTGTTAAAGAGCTTGTTGCCTATATAACTTCCAATCAATGCACCAGCAGCACTAGCCAATATAGCACCACCAATACCAAGTCCGCCACCATCACTGCTTGTAAGTGTGCTTGTCCCATTATCAATTTTTTTTGCTTCCTCTGCCACAAGAGCATCTACTTCTTCTTTGCTAAGTATCCTTTTGTTCCCATCTATGTCTTTAACAATTATAGTTGTATCGCCATCGCTACTTGGCGTCTCATCTATTATTTGATAGCTACCATCACCTTGTTCTTGTAGGGTAACTGTTACACCTTTTTTATTGCTCACTTGTTGTGATACCGTATTGTTTTGACTCCCACTATCGCAACCCAATAAACCTGCCACTAGAACAGCACTTATGCCACCTAGTATAGCGGCATCTGAAATTTTTCTGAGATACCCTTTATTATTATATTTTCTTGTATCCATAATATCTCCTATTTATTCAAGTTTTTTTCAAGTTTTTCTATTCTTTCCCAAGTTTTAACAACAGAATCTGGATTTAAAGAAATAGAGCTAATCCCCTCTTTAACCAAAAATTCCGCAATTTCTGGATAATCACTTGGTGCTTGTCCGCATATACCACAATATTTACCATGTTTTTTACACGCTTGTATAGCTTGCTTAAACATTTCTAACATGGCTGGATTTCTTTCATCAAAAATATGACTTACTAAATCGCCATCTCTATCAACACCAAGTGTTAATTGTGTCAAATCATTTGAGCCAATTGAATATCCATCAAACATAGATAAGAAGTCGTCTGCTAGTATTATATTTACCGGTAATTCACACATTACATAGATTTCAAGTTTATTTTTACCGGATTCTAAACCATTTCGTCTCATTATCTCGAGTACCTTTTTTCCCTCTTCTGGTGTGCGTAGAAATGGAATCATAACCTTCATATTAGTCAATCCCATATCATCTCTAACCATAGCCAAAGCTTGACATTCCCATTCAAATGCTGCCCTATACTGCTCTGAATAGTATCTACTAGCACCACGATAACCAAGCATAGGATTCTCTTCTTGTGGCTCGTATTTTTCACCTGAAATCATACCCCTGTACTCATTGCTTTTAAAATCACTTGTTCTCACTATTACTGGATTTGGATAGAATGCTGATGCAATCATACCCATGCCTTCCGCAATTTTTTTAATAAAAAAATCTTTTGGATTATCATATCCACATATAAGCTGTTTAACTTCATCTTGATTATTTATTTCTTTGCAATTTTGCAAATCCACTAAAGCTAAAGGATGTGCTTTAATCTGATGTAATATTATATGCTCCATTCTTGCCAAACCAACACCGTGGTTTGGAATTTGTGAGAATCCAAATGCTTTTGCCGGATCTCCTACATTCATATATATCTTTGTTTTTGTTTCACCAAGGTGTTCTAGCGAAATAGATTCTACTTCATAATCATGTATGCCTGCATATACAAGCCCTTCTTCGCCTTCTGCACAAGATACAGTTACTTCCATACCCGTATAAAATCTTTCTGTAGCACCGCTTGCACCAACTATTGTTGGGACGCCAATCTCTCTTGCTACAATAGCCGCATGGCATGTTCTACCACCTCTGTTTGTGATAACTGCTGATGCTTTTTTCATAACAGGTTCCCAATCTGGATCTGTGTTATCTGTTACTAAAATTTCACCTTCTTTAAAGGTGTTCATATGTTCTATATTATTAATGATTCTAACTTTTCCATTGCCAATTTTTGTTCCTATTGCCATACCTTTAGCAACTATTTCTTTCTTTTCATCTGGATTTTTGAATCTGAATTTCTCAATTTTTGCACCATACTTACTTTTTTGACTTTGAACTGTCTCTGGTCTTGCTTGAACAATAAATATTTCCCCTGTTTGCCCATCTTTTGCCCATTCCATATCCATAGGGCGATATTCACCTGCTTCTTTTGTATAATGTTCTTCTATACTGATTGCGTATCTTGCTAGTGTTAATACATCCTCATCGCTAATAGAAAATGTTTGCATTTCCTGATTGGTAGTTTTTACATTCATTGTTGGTTTTTCACTACCCGCTGGTGCATATACCATCTTCACATCTTTAGTGCCAAGTTTTCTTTTCAGTATGGGCTTTTTGCCATCTTTTAAAGTTGGTTTGAATACATAAAATTCATCTGGATTAACCGTTCCACCTACGACATTCTCACCAAGCCCCCATGATGATGTTATAAATACCGCATCTTTAAAACCTGTTTCTGTATCTATGCTAAACATAACACCTGCAGCACCTTTATCTGCACGCACCATTTTTTGTACGCCTACACTCAATGCCACTTTAAAATGATCAAAATTTTTACCTGCACGATAGCTTGTTGCACGATGTGTAAATAATGATGCAAAACACGACTTGATATAATGCACTAAATCAACTTTACCTTTTACGCTCAAATATGTATCTTGCTGTCCTGCAAAACTTGCATCCGGTAAGTCTTCAGCAGTTGCAGAGCTACGAACTGCAACATCGGCTTCTTCCATATTGTATTCTTTGCTTAAAATGTCATAAGCTTCAAAAATTTCATCCCTTAAGTCTCTAGGTAGCGGTGTATCAAAAATTAGCTTTCTAATTTCGCTACAACGATTTCTCAATACATCCATTTCCGTATAATCAACATTTGCTAAACGCTCTTTTATTTTATCTTTTATACCCCCACTTTCTAATAGATACCAATATGCATCACTAGTAATAGCAAAGCCATCTGGCACTTTGATACCAACAGGGACTAGCTCTTGAAACATTTCACCTATACTTGCATTTTTACCACCAACAAGCGGAACATCTTTATTGTTTAGCTCTTTAAAGAATTTAATATATTTCATCTATCACGAACTCCATTTAAAATAACAAGGTTGTTTTATTATTGTAGTATAAAAAAAGCAAAAAACAAGCTAAATTGCAAATAAAAAGTAAAAAAAACAATTTTTACATAATCTAAATACTTGCAATATTTAGATAGAATTGCTTTCATGCGGAATTTAAAGTTAGGTATTAAGGATTCATATGCACGACTATAGTATAAAAATGCAAGACATTGATGATATTTTAAAAAAACATAAATTAAGTAATGATGATTATGAAAGTATTAAGAAAATTTTAGGAAGAGAGCCAAATATTATTGAACTTGGAATCTTTTCTGCTATGTGGAGCGAACATTGTAGTTATAAGTCAAGTAAAATATATTTAAAAGACTTTCCGACTCAAGCACAATGGGTATTACAGGGTCCCGGGGAAAATGCAGGTGTGATCGACATAGGTGATAATCTTGCGGCAGTATTCAAGATGGAATCCCATAATCATCCAAGTTTTATAGAACCAAATGCTGGTGCTGCAACTGGCGTTGGTGGAATCTTGCGTGATATTTTTACTATGGGTGCAAATCCTATTGCAAATCTAAATTCAATTCGATTTGGTAACATATTGGACTTGGATATGAAAAAAAAGCATACATACCTACTGCATGGTGTGGTTGAAGGTATAGGGCATTATGGGAATTGCATGGGGATACCAACCATAGGTGGTGAAACTAGTTTTGAATCTTGCTATAATGGCAATATACTTGTAAATGCTTTTAGTTTGGGTATTGCAAAACATAATGAAATATTTTATGGCAAGGCAAGCGGTGAGGGTAATCCTATTATGTATGTTGGTAGTAAAACCGGTAGAGATGGTTTAGGCGGAGCAGTAATGAGTAGTGATAGCTTTGATTCTAATGGCAAATCTTTGCGTCCAACTGTTCAAATAGGAGATCCATTTGTAGAGAAGTCATTGCTTGAGGCATGTTTAGAAATTTTTAAAGAGGATTTGATAATAGGCATTCAAGACATGGGGGCAGCTGGACTTACAAGCTCTAGTTTTGAAATGGCTAGCAGAAGTGGTAGCGGAATGGTTATGTGGCTTGACAAAGTGCCAATGAGAGAAGAGGGTATGAATCCATATGAATTGATGTTATCTGAATCTCAAGAAAGGATGTTGCTTTGTGCAAAGAAAGGTTGTGAGAATAGAATTAGAGAAATTTTCTCAAAGTATGAATTAAGTGTTGAGGTAGTAGGCGAAGTTAGAAATACGGGCAAAATGGAGCTTTTTTGGTATGGAGAAAAATGTGCTGAATTAGAAATAAAGCCAATAGTGGAAAATGCACCGGTGCTAAATAGAGCAATTAGCAAGCCAAAATATTTGGAGTTTTGTAGGGAGACAGATCTGACCATTAATGATTCTGTATTGCAGAAAAATATTAATTTGTTAAGGTTGGATTCTAATATTTGTGATTTGGATACGCTAAATATATTGTTTCAAGCAATGTTAAAAAGTATTGATATTTGCGATAAAGCATGGATATATGAGCAATATGATGATAGCATTAAAGCAAGCACAATAAAGGGTGCTGGCATGGGAGATGCAAGTATCATATCATTAAAAAACTATAATTCAAAAAAAGCACTTGCAATGAATGTAAAGTGTAATGTTAGATATTGCTATTTAAATCCTAGAGTTGGTGCAAAAATCGCAGTTGCACAAGCAGGACGCAATGTTGCCTTAAGTGGTGCTACACCATTAGCTATTACTGATTGTTTGAACTTTGGTAGCCCCGAAAACCCAGAGGTAATGTGGCAGTTTAAAGAATCTTGTGAAGGTATTAAAGAAGCGTGTAGTATGCTTGAAACGCCTGTTGTAAGTGGTAATGTTTCGCTTTACAACCAAACAAATGATGAGGCAATATACCCAACACCAAGCATAGCATGTGTTGGGCTTTTAGATGATGCGCAAAATGCCATATCGAGTCATTTTGTAGGACAAGATTCATATATATGTTTGCTAGGTGTTGATAAACCAAAAGTTAATTTTTCAGGTAGTCTATTGCAAAAGATAATTGGGGCAAAGATAAGCGGTGCAATAGATGATATAGAGCTTGATAAGGAAATGAGCCTATGGGAGATTCTAAAGTATGGTGTAGATAATAAATTAATAATGAGTGCCAAAGACATCGGACAAGGTGGAGTTGCAATGACATTAGCCAAAATGGCTATTGTGGGTAAAACCAGCATAGATGTTTTAACTAGGGATATATGCGAGATATTACGCGACAATATTAGGGAATCAGATGAATGCAAAGATATATATAGAGATACAATAGAATTAAAAGAGGTCTTTAATAGTCTTGCTGTCTTTAATGAAACACAAACTCAGGTTGTTTGTGAAGTAGGTAATTTACAAAATTTTCAAAAGCTTTATGTGTTGGCAAAACAAAAGGGATTAACCTTGAAATTGATAGGAAAAGTTAATGAAAATGAAACAATGAGTGGTGATAATTATGTAAAAAAAGAGGTTGAATATGATGGAAACATTAATATAGGCGATATTAGTATGACTCTTAGGGGCGCTAAAAGCCTATACTACAAAAGTTTTAGTAAAGTATTGGAGTAACTATATCAAATACTTTATTGTTTTAAAAATTAATCAAGCTTTTAATATTGTCTTTGTGGGTTATGTTTATATTACCATAGTGTAGCAATATATATGAATAATTACTTGAATGTATTTATTTAATTTTTACTCATAATTTCCTTAATATAAGGAAATTATGAGTAAAATACATGTGTTTTATATACTGCACATATTGACTTAACTTATTTTTTATATTAACATTCTGTCTTTGTTTCATGGCATATGGCATTTTGCATTGATTTAAGTAGTTTGCACATGTGTCGAGTTCTTAAGATTAAAAGGAAAAATATGCAGAAGATTAGATTGAAGCTTAGGGCTTATGATCATAGGGTGCTTGATCGTTCTATAGCGGCTATTGTTGCCGCGGTTAAGAGGACTGGTTCTGAAATAATAGGTCCCGTTCCTCTTCCAACCAAAAAGAGGCGATATACCGTTTTGCGTTCACCACATATTAACAAAGACTCAAGAGAGCAGTTTGAGATACGCATACATAGCAGAATCATTGATATTATGTCTGCTACAGGTGAAACAGTGGATAGTCTTATGAAACTTGACTTAGCACCGGAAGTTGAAGTTGAAGTAATGTCAATGGATAAGTAATAAAGCATTGAATAAGTTAAGTAAGGAATAGTAATGGAATTTATAGTTCAAAAAGTGGGTATGAGTAGGATTATTTCTACGCCTAGTCAAGCCGTAACTCTTCTTAAAGTGCTAAGCACTAAAGTATGTAAAATAGAAGAAAATGGAAAGGCATTAGTGGCTTATGCTAAGGGTAAGTCAATAAACAAGAGCATTGAGGGAAATCAGAAAAAATATAATTTGAGTAAAGAATTTAATCAATTTGCAAGCTTAAAGGTTTCAAATACCGAATTAGGAGATCTAGATTTATCTTCCCTCGTAGGTGGAAAGGTTGTTAAAGTTAGTTTTAAGACGAAAGGTAGAGGTTTCAGCGGTGCAATGAGACGATGGAATTTTCAAGGTGGTCCTGCTGCACATGGTAGTAGATTTCATAGGAGATTAGGCTCTATTGGTAATAGGGAATGGCCTGGTCGTGTTCAACCGGGTAAGAAAATGGCTGGACACTATGGAAATGAATTGGTGAGTGTTCGTAGTCAAATTATATCATTTGATAGCCAAAGTAGCATACTTGTTTTAAAGGGTTCTGTATCTGGATTTAATGGGGCATATGGTAAAGTTACTATTTTAGAAGGTAAGGGTGGTAAATAATGGGTAAAGCTATAATATTGAACGAAGAATTTATCAAAGGTGATACAATTGAATTACCACATCATTATGATGAGATTAAAGAGCATAATTTATATCTCTACATAAAATCTTATCTAGCTAGCCTTAGGAGCAATGGTGCACAAGTAAAGACTAGAGGAAAAGTTAGTGGTGGCGGAAAAAAGCCATGGGCTCAAAAAGGTGGCGGTAGAGCTAGAGCTGGTAGTATAACATCACCTGTATTTGTAGGTGGAGGTGTAAGCCATGGTCCAAGCAATAATAAAAACTATAACTTAAAAATCAACAAAAAACAAAAGAAATTAGCCCTTGAATATGCACTTAAGCAAAAAGCAGATGAGGGTAAATTGTTTGTTATAGATTCTATAAATGTAGAGAGCGGAAAGACAAAAGATGCTTTTTCACAATTTAAGTCTTTGGGTGAAAGAAGTGTGCTTTTTGTAACACAGTTAAGCAACGAAAAAACATTTTTGGCTTTTCGTAATTTGCAATCTTGTTATTTAGCTGATGCGAATGAGTTAAACGCGTATCTAGTTGCAGCTTTTAGAAGTGTTGTTATTGAAAAAGCGGTTTTTGAAGAACTTGTAAAAAGAGGTTAAAATGGCAGATATAACAGATATTAAAACGATTCTATATACAGAAAAATCTTTAGGATTACAAGAAAGCGGTGTTATGGTTGTCCAAACTTCTACTCGTATGACAAAAAATAGGTTAAAGCAGATATTTAAAGAATATTTTGGCTTTACCCCATTAAAAGTTAATTCTTTGCGACAAAGTGGTAAGTCAAAGCGTTTTAGGGGTAGAGAAGGACAAAGGGTTGATTTCAAGAAATTTTATGTAAAAATCCCAGATGGTGCGAATATAGATTCGCTTGCTGTTTAGAAATGAGGAGATATTATGGCAGTAAAAACATATAAGCCCTATACACCTAGCAGGAGGTTTATGTCCAACCTTAGCTCGAATGATATTACGGCAAAGCCTAGTGTTCGTGGTTTGCTTGTAAAACTTCCCGTTAGTGCTGGACGGAACAATAATGGTAGGATTACAAGTAGGCACAAAGAGGGTGGTGCAAAAAAGCTTTATAGAATCATAGATTTTAAGAGGAACAAGTTTAATGTAGAAGGTAGAGTTAGTGCTGTTGAGTATGATCCCTACAGAAATTGTAGGATAGCTTTGATAAGCTATAAAGATGGTGATAAGAGATATATTATTCAGCCTAGCGGATTAAGGGTTGGGGATTTGGTTATTGCAGCAGAAGGCGGACTTGATGTAAAAGTTGGTTTTGCAATGAAATTAAAAAATATTCCCATAGGGACAGTTGTTCATAATATTGAGCTACACCCAAAAGCAGGTGGAGCCATAGCAAGAAGTGCAGGTACTTCAGCTCAAATCATGGGTAGGGAAGGTAAATACACTATTTTGCGTATGCCAAGCGGCGAGATGAGATATGTTCTTGAGGAGTGTATGGCTACTATTGGTAATGTAGGCAATGAAGATTTTGCTAATATTTCTATTGGTAAGGCAGGTAGGAATAGGCATAGAGGCATTCGCCCACAAACTCGCGGTAGTGCTATGAACCCGGTTGATCACCCGCATGGTGGTGGTGAGGGAAAAACTGGTTCTAGTGGTCATCCTGTATCTCCATGGGGAACTCCAGCAAAGGGATATAAAACAAGACGCAAGAAAGCTAGCGACAGACTCATAATATCAAGACGAAAGAAGTAAGGAATTAGCATGGCAAGATCAATAAAAAAAGGTCCTTTTATAGATGAACATCTTGAAAAAAAGGTAACAAAAGCAAAAGCTTCTAAGGACAACAAACCAATTAAAACATGGTCTAGACGCAGCACAATTTTACCAGAAATGATAGGTTTAACTTTTAGTGTACATAATGGTAGAACTTTTGTTCCTGTGTATATTACAGAAAATCATGTTGGTTATAAGTTGGGTGAGTTTGCACCTACAAGAACTTTTAAAGGACATAAGGGAAGTGTCCAAAAGAAAATCGGTAAGTAAGAGGGATTGTAATGGCGAAAAATGATAATAAGAAACGAACAAATGGCGGTGTAGCTATATTGCGTTACGCAAGACTTTCTCCTACTAAAGCAAGACTGATAGCAAGACAAATACAAGGCATGAATGCTGAAATTGCTTTAGCTAGTTTGGAATTTACTCCAAATAAAGCAGCCAAGGCGATTTATAAGACTCTTGCATCTGCTATTGCTAATGGTGGTTTTGAATCTACAGGTGCAGAAGTTACTTCATGCAGAGTTGATTCTGGTCCTGTACTTAGAAGATTTATGCCTAGGGCTAGAGGGCGTGCGACTCCTATTAGGAAACCTATGGCACATATTTATGTAGAAGTAAATGAGGCAAAAAAAGCGGCTAAGGAAAAAGGTAAAAAAAGTAAAGGCGAGGTTAAATAAATGGGTCAAAAAGTCAATCCAATAGGATTAAGATTAGGTATTAACAGGAATTGGACTTCGAGGTGGTTTCCAAACACACAAAATACTGCGGAAAGAATAGGAGAAGACTATATTATCCGTAAGTTTTTAAAAAAAGAGCTTTATTATGCAAGTGTAAGTGAAATCGTAATAGAGAGAATGGCAGCAAAACTTCGCATTACTGTTGTTGCAGCGAAACCCGGATTAATCATCGGAAAGAAGGGTGCTGATATTGAAAAAGTTAAAGAGACTTTAAAAAAGTTGGTAAATAAAGATATTGCCATAAATATTAAAGAAGTAAAAAGATTTCAGGCTAACGCACAGCTTGCAGCTGAAAGTGTTGCAACTCAACTTGAAAGAAGAGTAGCTTTTAGAAGAGCTATGAAAAAGGTTATGCAACAAGCCATGAAATCTGGTGCAAAAGGCATTAAGGTTAAGGTTTCTGGTCGTTTGGCTGGTGCTGAAATGGCTAGGACTGAATGGTACATGGAAGGTAGAGTGCCATTGCATACTTTGAGAGCTAAAATTGATTATGGCTTTGCTGAAGCAGTTACTACATATGGAATCATAGGTGTAAAGGTCTGGGTGTTTAAAGGTGAAGTTTTACAAAAAGGAATCCAAGTAGAAAGAGATGAAAAAGATTCTCGTTCTAAGGCTAAAAGGAGATAAGATATGTTAATGCCGAAAAGGACAAAATATAGAAAGCAAATGAAGGGTAGAAATCGTGGAAAATCTTTTCGCGGAAATAGCCTTGCTTTTGGTAATATTGGTATAAAGGCACTTGAACATGGAAGGATTGATTCAAGACAGATAGAATCTGCAAGAATTGCTATGACAAGACATGTTAAAAGGGCTGGTAAAGTTTGGATACGCGTATTTCCGGATAAACCATTGACAGCAAAACCTCTTGAAGTAAGAATGGGTAAAGGTAAGGGAAGTGTGGAAAAATGGGTAATGAATATTAAGCCGGGTAGGATTATTTATGAAATGATAGGTATCGATGAAGCAACTGCCCGTGATGCACTTGCTCTAGCACAAAGTAAATTGCCTTTTAAAACAAAAATTGTAACTAGCGAGAGTGAAAATGAAATATACTGATTTAAAAGATAAGGATTTAGCAGAATTACAGCAAATGCTAAAAGATAAAAAGACAGAATTATTTACTTTGAGAATTAAGCTGAAAACATCTCAACTAACTAAACCTAGTGAAATTAGTAGCGTGAGAAAAGATATAGCAAGAATATCTACAGCAATTTCAGCTAAAATCAATACTTCTCAAGACAATGATTGATTAAGGAATATGTTATGAGTGATAAGCAAGCACACAAAAGAGTTATACAAGGTAAAGTCGTGAGTATTTCTGGAAATAAGAGTGCGTTAATCTTGGTAGAAAGAAAGGTTGTTCATCCAAGGTATCGTAAGATTGTTAAAAGGTTTAAAAAGTATATTATTCATGACGAAGAATGTAAGGCTAAGATTGGAGATGTAGTGAGTGCTATTGAGTGCAAACCAATCTCTAAACATAAGGCGTTTAAGCTAAAAGATGTTGTAGTTGTGGGAGTGTCTGAATGATACAGAGTTTTACACGATTAAGCGTTGCTGATAATAGTGGTGCAAAAGAGGTTATGTGCATAAAGGTTCTAGGTGGAAGTCATAAACGCTACGCTAGTGTAGGGGATGTTATTGTGGTTTCTGTTAAAAAGGCTATACCAAATGGTAAGGTGAAAAAAGGACAAGTTTTGAAGGCTGTAGTTGTGCGTACAAAGAAAGAGATACATAGAGACAATGGTTCTCTTGTTCGCTTTGATGATAATGCCGCTGTTTTGCTTGATGCAAAGCGTGAGCCCATAGGGACTCGTATTTTTGGACCAGTTAGTAGAGAAGTGCGATATGCAAATTTTATGAAGATAGTATCGTTAGCTCCGGAGGTATTATAGTGAGTAAGGTAAAGATAAAAAAAGGCGATATGGTAACTATTATCGCGGGAGATGACAAGGGTAAAAGCGGTGAAGTTTTAGCTGTGTTTCCTAAAGAAAACAAGTTGATTGTTAAAGATTGTAAAATAGCAAAAAAAGCGATAAAACCTACTGAAGAAAACAAGAAGGGTGGTTTTGTTGCAAAAGAAATGCCAATACACATTTCTAATGTTAAGAAATCTTAGGAGTTTGTGTATGTATGCTTTAAAAGAACATTATAATAAAGAAGTTAAACAAGAGCTTTCAAAACAACTTGATATAAAGAATCCAATGCTCTTACCGAAGGTTGAAAAAATTGTTATAAGTGTTGGTGCTGGTGAATATGCTAAGGAAGCAAAGATTATGCAGAATATAGCAGATACCATATCACTTATTGCAGGACAAAGGGCTATTATTACTAAAGCTAAGAAATCTGTTGCGGGATTTAAGATGCGTGAAGGTATGCCTATGGGAGTAAAAGTTACACTTAGAGGCAATATGATGTATAATTTTCTTGAGAAATTAATTATAATAGCACTTCCTAGAGTAAAAGATTTCAGAGGTATTCCTAGGAATGGTTTTGATGGACGAGGTAATTATAGTTTTGGTTTGAATGAACAGCTCATGTTTCCAGAAGTAGTATATGATGATATTATGGTTACCCATGGAATGAATATATCAATTGTTACAAGCACGAATAGTGATAAAGAAGCTTTTAAGCTTTTAGAGTTACTAGGCATGCCATTTGCGAAAGGGAGATAACATGGCAAAAAAATCAATGATAGCAAAAGCTAAAAGAAAAGCGAAGTTTAGTGTGCGACAATACACTCGTTGTCAAGTGTGTGGGAGACCCCATTCTGTATATCGCGATTTTTCCTTATGTCGTGTGTGTTTGAGAAAGATGGGCAATGAGGGGTTGATTCCCGGTCTAAGAAAAGCAAGTTGGTAAGGAGATATAATGGTAAATGACATTATTGCAGATTCTCTAACACGAATAAGAAATGCGTCCATGAGAAGGCTTGATAATACTGAGTTATATTATGCAAAAATTGTTGCAAGCATAATGGAGGTATTCAAGCAAAGAGGCTTTATAAAAGATTATAAGGTCAATGATAAAGAAGGTAAGCAAAGTATTTTTGTTCAACTTGCTTATGATGACTCCGGTGTATCTGCTATAAATGAGATTACAAGAATTAGTAAGCCCGGCAGGAGAGTTTATAAGACCTCTAAGGAGTTGAAGCGTTTTAAAAATGGATATGGCATTATTGTTGTAAGCACCAGCAAAGGTGTGATTGCAAATGATGAAGCATATAAAGCAAATGTTGGGGGTGAAGCCCTCTGTAGTATTTGGTAGGAGTTGTTTGTATGTCTAGAGTTGGTAAGAAACCTATCAATATTCCTGATGGTATTGAAGTAAAAATTGATGATAGTAAAATTACTTTCAAGGGTAAAAAGGAAATCAAAGAATTAGAAACCCATGGACGAGTTGGTATAAAAATGCAAGATAAACAACTTGTATTTTCATCTTTGGATAATATGCCTCAGTCTCGTGCATTTTGGGGAACATATAGGGCTTTAGCTAATAATATTGTTATAGGGCTTGATAGTGGTTTCACTAAAGTGCTTGAAATTAATGGTGTTGGATATAAAGCAAGTGTAAGCGGTAAAATTTTGGAGCTTGCATTAGGCTTTTCACATCCTATTAAGTATCCTATACCAAATAATGTTGAAATATCTGTTGAAAAAAATACTATAACAATAAAAGGAAGTGATAAGCAGCAGATTGGGCAGATAGCAGCAGAGATAAGGGAATTTAGACCACCAGAACCATATAAAGGCAAAGGTGTTAAATATAGCGATGAAGTAATATTGCGAAAAGCCGGTAAAACTTCAAAAAAATAATAAGGTGAGGATATGACATCTAAGGTATTAGAGAAAAAAAAGATTCTAAGAGAGAAGTGTAAAAAACGCATTCGTTCTCAATGTAATGGTAGTGCTACAAAGCCTAGAATAAGTGTTTTTCGTTCAAATAGATATTTTTATGCACAGGCTATAGATGATTCTAGGGGACATACTTTAGCTTGTATAGATAGTGCCAAGTTAAAGCTTGGTAATACCAAAGAAGATGCGGGTAAAATGGGGGCAGAGTTTGCTAAGATTTTATCTGATAGAGGCATAAATAGTGTTGTTTTTGATAGAAATGGTTATGTGTATCATGGCGTAGTTGCTTCTTTTGCTGACGGATTAAGAAATAGTGGCATAGCCCTATAAGGAGATGATGGTGGAAATAAATAAAGAAGAATTTAGTGAAGTTGTAGTTAATATAGGGCGTGTAACAAAAGTTGTCAAAGGTGGTAGGAGATTTCGTTTTAATGCTCTTGTTGTTGTAGGAAATCACAATGGTTTAGTCGGTTTTGGTTTGGGTAAAGCTAAAGAAGTTCCGGATGCCATAAAAAAAGCCATTGACGATGCTTTCAAGAATATTGTGAAAGTAAATATTAAGGGTACTACCATAGCTCATGATATAGAATATAAGTATAATGCGAGTCGCATATTACTAAAACCTGCTAGTGAAGGAACGGGTGTTATTGCCGGTGGTAGTGCAAGACCTGTGATAGAACTTGCTGGCATTAAAGATATTCTTACAAAGTCTCTTGGTTCAAATAATCCGTATAATGTTGTTCGTGCAACTGTTGATGCCTTATCTAAAATCAAGGCTTAATTAAGATTCTAAGAATTTAAGGATATAACATGTTAGAAAAGATTAGACCTGCTGAAAATAGCACAAAAGATATAAAAAGGGTAGGTAGAGGACAAGGTTCTGGTATGGGCAAAACCTCTACTCGTGGTGGTAAAGGGCAAACCGCAAGAACAGGTTATAAAGCCAAAAGAGGCTTTGAGGGTGGGCAACAACCATTACAAAGAAGATTACCTAAAGTTGGTTTTACTTCTCGAGTTATAAAGCCATTTGTAATAAATGTAGAAAAACAAAAGAAAGTCTTGGAGCTTGAATCAATAACTCTTGAGACTCTTAGAAATATATATACAATACCAAAATATGTAACAAGTGTAAAGTTAATTGGTGTAAGTGCAAAAAATTTAAAAGGTAAAATACAAGATAAAAGTGTTGTGGTGACTGGACAAAATTAATGAATAAAAGTATTTTAAACAAAATTTTAATTACTCTTGCATTTTTGTTTGCATATAGAATGCTTTCTTATGTTCCTGTGCCCGGTGTAGATGCTGATGTATTAAAGAGAATTTTTGATTCTAATGCTACTAATGCCTTAGGGCTTTTTAATATGTTTAGTGGCAATGCTCTTGAAAGAGTAAGTATTATATCTCTTGGAATCATGCCATATATTACAGCTTCTATTATTATGGAGTTATTATCTGCTACATTTGCCAATATTGGAAAAATGAAGAAAGAAAGAGATGGTATGCAACAATATATGCAGATTATCCGTTATTTAACTATTTTTATAACTGTTGTTCAGGCAATTAGTGTTTCTTATGGGTTAAAAAGTATAGAGGGTGGCAGTGCTATTATGCTCCAAAATATGACTTTATTCGTTTCTATTGCTGTTATATCTATGCTTACAGGGACCATGTTGCTTATGTGGATAGGTGAGCAGATTACGCAAAAAGGTGTTGGAAATGGTATAAGTTTAATCATTTTTGCTGGTATTGTTTCTGGTATTCCGGGTGCTATTGGTGCTGAATTTAGCGCAGTTAGTGAAAATGAAAAGAGTATATTTCAGTTGTTGCTTGTGTTTGCTGTTATTTTGGTCACGGTATTTGTTATCATATATGTTGAGCTTGGTGAAAGGCGTGTGCCTATATCTTATGCAAGAAAAGTTATAATGCAAAATCAACATAAAAGAATTATGAACTATATACCTATTAAGATTAACTTGAGTGGAGTTATTCCCCCAATTTTTGCTTCTGCATTGCTGGTTTTTCCATCGACTATTTTACAACAATTTGCAGGCAAACAAGTTGCGGCAAATCAAGCAAATAGTGATTCGTGGCTTGTTATTATTGCTGATTATATTAGCCCATCATCTTATTTTTACAATATCATCATGTTTATATTTATTATATTTTTTGCTTATTTTTATTCATCTATTGTATTTAATGCAAAAGATATATCAGACAATCTTAAAAGGCAAAATGGATTTATACCCGGACTTAGACCCGGTGAAAATACGGCTAATTATCTTAATACAGTTGCTGGTAGATTAACATTTTGGGGTGCTTTATATCTTGCTATAATATCTACATTACCATGGATATTACTCAAAGGTATAGGTGTGCATTTTGTTTTTGGTGGGACATCTGTATTGATTGTCGTGCAAGTTGCTATAGATACAATGAGAAAGATTGAAGCACAGCTTTATACAAGTAAATACCAAACATTAAGTGCAGTGGGAATCTAATTTTATATGAGTATTGCAACACGGAATAAAAGGGAGCTAGATTTACTTGCACAAG
>JARHYT010000021.1 GCA_029264775.1 Helicobacter sp.
TAAAGTTAATAGCACCTGATATAGACTATATAATATTTTTAGATTCTGATGATTATTGGAAATTAAATTGTATAGAGGAATGTATAAAACATTCTAATGGTGTGGATATTGTGTGGTTTGATTGGGAGGTTTTCTATGATGGTGTAGAAAAACCACAAAGCATGGATAGAACTAGACATGAAATACTTGGCTATACAACAAATGTAAGAGAAACTCCAATGGAGTGGCTAAAAAGGTTTGTTGTTGCGAATACAAACGATTTTGCATTTGCATGGAGTGGCTTAATTGATTTTAATTTTTTAATTAATATACACATTTCTTATTACAATGACATAATCTATGAAGATCGTAATTTTGGCATATTATTGTTTTTGCAAAGCAATAATATATTTGTTCTAACTGATAAGCTATATTTATATAGGATTCGTCCAAATAGCATAATGACGCAGAGTGCCCATGCTAATTTATATAAATATACAGAGTATATATACTCAAAGTTTGATGATATTGCATTATCTAAGCGATATCATAGTGCTATTAGTTGGTTTTTACAATTTCTACAATTATATGAATTTTTTGATAGCAATTCATGTGAGTTAAATAATTTGGCAAAAAAAACTTTTTTACCACTCTATGCAAATTATAGTTTAGAGCTTTTATCTTTGGATAACGATCCATTAAACCTAAAACCCAAGTTAATTCTTTTAGAGCCATACTTAGATAAAAAACTAAGAAAAAGGGATGAGATTAGAATCAAAAATCCAAAATTATACAAAAAGTTAGAGCCATTTATAAAAATTTACAATAAAATAAGCAACATAGAACGCACCATAAGAAAAGCTATCAAAAATAAATCAAAAAAGTAATTTTTATATTAAAGCTTGATGAGTTTCTCATTGTTACGATGCTTTATAATACTTTATTGCTTTGGAAAATTTATTATGTAAGCATAAATTATAATGAATGCTAATTGCAGGGTGTGCTCTATAAATGTGTAAATGCGACAGCTAAATATTATATAGAAACTATTATAATAATACAAATAATAGTTACATATTTGTATTTTTCACAATATAGTTAAGCAGTATTTTTGTGATATTTTATAGATTTTAACACTTTGTTATGTAATAATGCAGGTTCATAGCCATAAATATATCAAATTATTAGAGACATTATCGGCATATGAGTTCTTGGTTATAGATAATCAATTTATTATGTTGCCTACAAGTATATTATCCTTATAATGCGTTACACGCACATTATAGTAACCAGCTCCTTTATAATCCCCATCATTTATCAATATCTCACCATCAATCTCTTTTCCCCATCGTTTATCCCTTGCACTATAAAAATGTGGGCTTATTGAACTTTGATTTTCAATAATACATTCAATGTTATTATTTAACATATTTGTAAATTTTTCCTTTTCTATTTTTGATACAATTTTTTTAATCTTATTGATTCTTTGTGTTCGTATTTTTTTGGGAATCTCTTGCATTTCTCCAGCTTTTGTTCCTTCTTCTTTAGAATATTCAAATACATTGATTCTATCAAATTTAAAGGATTCTAAAAAATCACACAATTGTTCAAAATCTTTGTCTTCTTCTGTAGGATAGCCTACAATTACACTGCTACGCACAAAGCTATTTGGTATTTTTCGCATATGCTCTAATAATTTAATCAAATCTTTAGAACTTCTTTGCATATGTTTTAAAACCTTGCTACTAATATGTTGTATAGGCATATCATAATAATTTTGAAATATATTTGAATTTGCTATGCCATCTAACAAATCTAAGTCAGTTGAGCTTGGGTATAGATAAAGTATTCTTGCACTACTTATAGCACCTTGTGCATCTATGGCGTTTATCAACTTCAATAATCCATCATTCACGCCTTTATCTCTTAGAAATGAGCTTGTATCCTGTGCGATAAAACTTATATCTTGAAATCCTTGTTTTGCTAAATCATCGATTTCCTTTAATATAGAATCTATACTTTTACTTTGTAGTTTGCCTTTAAAGCTTGGTATGGCACAAAAAGAACATGTTTGATTGCAACCCTCGCTAATTTTTATGTACGCATGTATCTTAGAACCACTTATAATTCTTTTTTCATTTTCTTGCAAATACACAGAGTCTCTAATCAAGCCCTTTTTGTTTGCTATCATAGAATCTATTTTATTGTAGTCGCTAACTCCTGTTAATATGTCAATTTCTGGTATCATTTCTTTTATTTCTTTTGCATATCTAGCAACAAGACAACCGCTAGCCACAAGTAAAGCACCTTTTTTGCGGTTATTTAATGCTTCAAATATATGACTCAAACTTTCCTTTTTAGCGGCTTCTATAAAACCGCAGGTATTTATTATAATAACATCTGCTTCATTTAGATTATGGGTAAGTGTATAATCTTGTAACTTACCTAGCATAACCTCAGAATCTACTAAATTTTTTGAACAACCAAGTGAAATAACATGTAACTTTTTCATATAGATTCCATTATGCCAAGTTTGTATAAACTGCTTGCACATCATCGTCATCTTCTATTTTATCAAGCAATTTGTCAAGTTCTTGCATTTGTTCTTCTGTCAAAGTGATTGGATTTGTTGGTATGCGAACTAATTTTGCACATTTTACATTTATATTAAGATTTTCTAGCCCTATAGATAAAGAACCAAAATCTTCATATTTAGAATAAGCTATGTATGAATTAATATCTTCATCTTCACTTTTTTCTAATGAGTCAAGCCCACAATCAATTAATGATAATTCAATTTCATCTTTATCAACATTGCTTAAATCAATATGAAATTCTCCTTTTCTATCAAACATGAAATCAATAGCACCATTTGTAAGCAAACTAGCATTTGGTGTTTTGTTAAAATAACTTTTTATGTTAGCAACAGTTCTTGTTGCGTTGTCTGTTGCACATTCAATAAATATTAGTACTCCATTTGCACTTTTGCCTTCATATGTTACTTCCTCAAAATTTCCATCTTTTCCACTAGCCCTTTTTATAGCAGATTCTATATTGTCTTTTGGCATATTTTGTGCCTTAGCATTTGCTATTGCTGTTCTTAGTTTAGCATTCATTTCTGGATCTGTTCCACCTTCTTTTGCTGCTATTGTTATAGCAGTAGCAAGTTTTGGAAAAATCTTACTCATTTTTCCCCATCTCTTTTCTTTGGCTGCTCTACGATATTCAAATGCTCTTCCCATAAATGTCTCCTAATAATGTAAAAATCTGTGATTCAAAATAGATGCTTATTTATAAGCTTGTTGTTATACAAAATATATTGAAAAGTAACCAAGTATTATAAAATAAAATTACAAATTATCAAAACAAATCGGTTTATATTCAATTTTTAGAATCTCAAATTCAGTTTCACCTGCTGGTAAATTTACAATCACTTCATCACCTTCTTCTTTACCTATCAATCCTCTTGCTAATGGTGAATTAAATGATATAAGCCCTTTTTCTGGATTGCTTTCAGTTGTGCCAACAATTGTATAAACACTCTCTTTATCTGTATCTAAATTGATTATTGTAACCGTACTTCCAAAACTAACTTTGTCGTGCTTTAAGCTTTCTGGATCTATAACCTCTGCATTTGATAGCATTTTGCTAAGCTCATTTATTTTAAATTCGATAAAAGCTTGTTTTTCTTTTGCTGCATGATATTCTGCATTTTCCTTTAAATCCCCATGTGCTCTAGCAATATCAATTTCTTGTGCTACTTTGGCTCTTTGTACTTCTTTTAAATCTTTCAATTCTTGAGTAAGTTTATTAAATCCATATTTACTCATTGGTTCAGTCATTTTTTTCCTTTAATTAAAATAAAAAGTATTATTATACAAAAAATTATAAATAAAAATAATTTTTGTATTAAAATTATCATTTCTAAAGTTTGAGGTGAATTAATGGCTATCAGAGAAATTTTATACAATGACAATAATTTTACAATATCATACAATATCATAAATAATCAATCGCAAAAATATATGGTTTTTTTGCATGGTTGGGGTAGCAACAAGGAAGTTATGATTGCTGCCTTTCAAGATCATTTTAAACAATTTAATCATGTTTATATAGATCTACCGGGATTTGGTGCAAGTCCTAATGAATGTTTTTTAACAACAAATGATTATGCGTACATTGTAAATATATTTTTGCAAAGTATCAAAGTAATAGAAAATAAACGACAAATAATTATAGTTGGACATAGCTTTGGTGGTAAAGTGGCTTTGTTGCTAGAGCATGAGATAATATTGCTTAGCAGTGCTGGAATCTTATTGCCAAAACCTTTTAAGGTTAGATTGAAAATAAAATTATCAAAATTACTTAAATATCTACCATTTAACTTTAATTTCTTGAGAGCAGATGATGCAAGGACATTAAGTCCTGTTATGTATGATATTTTTAAAAGTGTAGTTGATGAGGATTTTTCATCAAAATATAAAAATTTTACATATAAAACTACAATCTTTTGGGGTAAAGATGATACTGCAACACCCATGCAGTCATATAATATAATATGTGGTTTAATGCCAAATGCTAAATCCTATGTATTGCAAGGGGATCATTATTTCTTTTTAAAGCAGGGTGATATTATAGAAAAACTTTATTATGGTGTAAAGTAATTTTTATTCATGTTGTATTAGAATCTTATACTTAGTTGCATGATATAAACTGCATAATACCACATTTTTTATTAATTCGCATTGTATTAAGTAATTTATGTTTTTAGATTGTGCGTGTGATGTATGCAGATGAAAATTTAGGCTATGCGAAGAAACCAAAATCAACTAACCACTTAACAAGGAAAAACCCTCCTATACTCAATAGAATGAATAATATGAGAGCCAATGTAAATGCACTGCCACCAGAGCTTTTAAACTTTTTAATATCAATTTGTAAGCCCAATGCACTCATTGCCATAGTCAAGCAAAATGCAGATATGAATTTAAACATATCAACAAATATATCTGGAATATTCACATATGAATGAAAAATTACAACTCCTAGAAAGCCAAATGCAAACCATGGCACATGAAGTTTTCTTTTAGCACCACCATCTGAATGACTAACTAAAAATGGTATCACTAATAATACAGGTATAAGCAAAATCACTCGTATCATTTTTGTTATTAAAGCAAAACTAGCACATTTAAGCGATACTGCACCGCCTGCACCAACAGCATTTGCTACTTCATGCAGTGTTAGTCCCATGTAAATTCCCTCTTGTGCGTCATTTAGCGGTATTAAACCACTTGCGTATATGATTGGATATGCAAACATTCCAATTAAACCAAATATAACAACAGTTCCAACCGCTATAACACCTTTGTATGGTTCAGAACGCAGAGAAGATTCTAAGGCAAGCACTGCAGCAGCCCCACAAATTGCACTTCCTCCGCTAACTAAAATTGCAATATCTTTATCCAGTTTTAAAAATTTTACACCGATGTAAACACCTAATGATAATATAATTACAACAATAAATATACAAGATAAAACACCCGCAACTCCGACTTGCCCAATCTGCAATAAAGACACATTGAAACCATATAGGATAATACCAAAACGCAGTATCTTTTTTGCACTAAAAGTTACCCCATCACTATATTTGATATGATCTTTATGATATATAAAGGATAAAAATCCTCCCAATATAACGCCTATTATAAGTGGTGATATATGGAGATTGAGAATTGCTGGGACAAATGATAGTCCCATGCTTATAGCAGATATTACTAAGACAAATAAGATTCCCATAGTATAACTATTTGTAGAAATATTTTTCATAAATACCCTTTTAATTGTTATAAGCTACATAAAACAAGATAATACAATAAAATAGCAGTTGATCTAATTCAATAAGCCCTCATGTCATATTTGCAAAGAAAGGTAAATTTTGATATAATTATTAACAAATCAATTAAAATATATACATTAATTTCAATATAATATGTTATTTTGTAACGATACATTGATTTGATCTTTATATGTTTTGGTTTTATTTGTCTTATGAGGTTTTTATGTCTATTCTAACAAATTCCGTTTTAATTTCAGTTTTGGTTATGGCTGTGCTATGTATTTTAAGATTGAATGTTTTTTTATCTATCATTGTGGCGGCATTAGTTGCTGGTTGGCTTTCAAATATTCCGCTTGATGGCACACAAATACATGATTCTTATTTTCAATTATTTCTTAAAAAGACGATTGCCACGGGCGATATACTGATTAATGGTATGTCTGGCAATCTCAATATTGCATTGAGTTATATTCTGCTTGGTGCTATTGCTGTTGCTATCTCTCGCACGCATTTAATGACTTTTTTGTTATCGGCTATAGCAAATATAATTAGTAATAAAAAAAATATGTTCATTATTAGCATAGCAATTATTTCCTGCTGTTCTCAAAATTTAATACCAATTCATATAGCTTTTATACCTATTTTAATACCGCCTCTTTTAACATTAATGAATAAACTTAAGATTGATAGAAGAGCTGTAGCCTGTGCCTTAACATTTGGACTTCAAGCACCATATGTAACGCTTGGTGTAGGGTTTGGGCTTATATTTCATACAACAATAATGAATCAATTGAAAGAAAATGGACTAGAAGTAACCTTATCTGATATTGCTAGTGTGATGTGGATTGGTGGATTATCTATGGTTATTGGTTTATTTTTTGCAATTTTTGTATTGTATAGAAAAGATAGGATTTATAATCAAACTCAAGAAAAGTCTATAGGTGATGCTAGTATGGGAAAAGCAGAATATGCAGTATTATTTGGTATTATAGTAACCTTTTTTATTCAATTATTTACAAATTCCATGCCTCTTGGGGCTTTTGCTGGACTTATGAGTATGATAATTTTTGGTGGTATTAAATGGAGTGAAATAGATTCTGTTATGGAAGATGGCTTAAAAATGATGGCTTTTATCGCATTTGTTATGCTAATTGCTGCTGGTTATGGGGAAGTTTTGCGTCAAAGCGGAGAAGTAAATAGCCTAGTAGATTCTATTAAAGTGTTTGCTGGAAATAAAATTACTGCTGCCGTATTGATGTTATTTGTTGGATTACTTATAACTATTGGTATAGGAACATCATTTGGCACTATACCGATTATTGCAGCAATTTATGTACCCCTTGGTTTGTCCATAGGCTTTAGTGTGCCTGCAATAATTTTATTAATTGGCATTGCAGGTGCTTTGGGTGATGCTGGTTCTCCTGCTAGCGATAGCACGCTGGGACCAACTTCTGGTTTAAATATGGATAAACAGCACGATCATATTAGAGATACATGTATCCCCACATTTCTAGTATATAATATACCTCTTATAATTGGTGGAGTAATTGGTGCAATAATTCTATAATAAATATCTAGCAGATATGTTTATCATGTACTATCAGATAAATTGCTTTTTATAAAAATAAGATAATTGTATAATATATGCAATTATTATTTGTTATCTAAAAACATATAAAAATTCAATAGAATGGAATTGAAAGATAAAAGCTTTAGTGAGGTTAATATGGCTTATGAACAAATTGCAAATGAATTAAGAATGTTATGTGCTGATATGGTACAAGAGGCAAATAGCGGACATCCCGGTGCTCCTATGGGGCTTGCTGATATTGCAGTGGTTTTAGCAAACCATATAAATATAACGCCAAAAACAGATTGGATTAATAGAGATAGATTGGTATTTAGTGGCGGGCATGCAAGTGCTTTGTTGTACTCATTATTGCATTTATGGGGTTATGATATAAGTTTGCAAGATTTGAGAAATTTTAGAAAGTTAGATTCTAAAACTCCCGGACATCCAGAATATAAACATACAGATGGTGTTGAAATAACAACTGGACCGCTAGGGCAGGGCGTAGCAAATGCAGTTGGTTTTGCATTGGCAGCTAAAAGAGCAAGAAATATATTGGGTGATATAATAAATCACAAGGTATATTGTTTGTGTGGTGATGGCGATTTAGAAGAAGGCATAAGTTATGAGGCATGTTCGATTGCTGGACATCATAAGCTTGATAATTTGATTATTATATATGATAGCAACGATATTAGTATAGAAGGCAATATAAATGTGGCTTTTAGTGAGGATATTGCAGCTAGATTCCGTTCGCAAGGATTTTTGGTACTAGAGATTTGCGGGCATGATTATTCGCAGATTAATAGTGCTTTATTAAGTGCAAAGCAATCTATTCAACCTACAATTATCATAGCTAAAACAAAGATAGCTAAAAATGCCGTTGGTTTAGAAGGCAGTCATAATGCACATGGTGCACCATTAGGAAAAGAAGTAATATTTGAAAGTAAAAAACAAATGGGTTTGAGTAATGAAACATTCTTTGTGAGTGAAAAAACAAGACAGCATTTCCAAGATAGTGCATTGAGAGGGTACAAAGCATTTGAAGAATGGCAAATAAAATTGCTAGATTCTAAGCAAAAGGATATATTAGAATCTATGTTAAAAAAGGATTTTAGTGGCGTGGAGTTTCCTGTATTTGGTGGCTTAGAATCTAGCAGCGAAGTAGCTAGGCTTGATAGCGAAAACGCAATTGCAACAAGGGCTAGTAATGGTAAAATATTAAATGCAATTGCAAATGTTAATTCAGGTTTTATCGGTGGTAGTGCAGATTTAGCACCAAGCAATAATACAGAATTAAAAAATACAAAGGATTTTCCGCATGGTAATAATATGCACTTTGGTGTTAGAGAACATGCTATGGGTGCTATTAGCAATGCGTTTGCAAATTATGGAATCTTTACTCCATATTGTGCCACATTTTTTGTCTTTAGCGATTATTTGTGTCCTAGCATTAGGGTTGCAAGCATTATGAAGTCGCAAGTATTTTATATTTTTACACATGATTCTATAGGTGTTGGTGAAGATGGAGCAACGCATCAGCCAATAGAACAATTAAGCCATCTAAGGGCTATGCCAAATATACTAAATTGGCGTCCAGCATGTGCAAATGAAAATAGTATAGCATGGCGGATCGCATTAGGATTACAACAACCACAAAGCTTTGTGCTAACAAGACAGAATTTACCATTAATATATTCTAAACATATAAATCAAGACAATGTGGCAAATGGTGCTTATATTATTTCTCAATCAAGTATTGTTAATAATTTTATAAAATCTAATGAGACTAAAAAACTAACATTGCTTGCTAGTGGCAGTGAGGTGCATTTAGCAATAAAAGTACAAGAACATTTGGAGCAAAAAGGTATTGCAACGCAGGTTATATCCATGCCGTGCTATGAATTGTTTGTAAAAAAGGGTAGGGATTATGCTAAGTCATTATTCGGAGATTCTAAAGTTTTAGCCATTGAGGCATCAAGCGGGCTAGAGCTGTATTATTTTGCTGATTATGTTATTAGTATGCAAAGTTTTGGTGCAAGTGGTAAAGGTGATTTGTTGTTCAAACATTTTGGGTTTAATGTGGAAAATATTTGTAATAAGGCTTTAGAGATTCTGTAATTTTAAATTAAATACATTAATGTTTATTTCAAGCTATATCTAGCTTATTTTTTTGAAATTCTTGTTATTATGCTTTTTTCCTTTTTTGGATAATATTATTTAGTATATTGTTGTTTATCAATTAGCAAATAATTTGCTTTAATCTTTTTTAAATACTCATTTGTTTAGCAAACTTTTAATTCAATTAAAGTAAAAACTACTTATTATATTATATATTTTTGCAAACTAGCCTATCAATTTAAATGTTTTAGTTAATTTTTGATTGCTGATTACCTAAAAACGAGGCTATAAAATCTGTTTTATTTACTATACATCATTTATTTTAATGATGATAATTAAGAAATGTTATCTACCAAAAGTCCTTTTCCTTTTTTTAAAATCATTAATTATTTTTCTACATTCTTTTTTAGTCAATCCCGGAAATAAGGTTTTACTAAAAAATATTTCTGCATAAGCACATTGCCATAGCAAGAAATTTGATATTCTTGAAGCACTACCAACACGCAAAAGTAAATCCACATCTTCGCTTATATCTAAATTCTTTGTTATATTTTCTTCTGTTATATCTAAATTATTTTGAATCGTTTTCTTAACCGCACGAACAATTTCATCTTTTGCACCATACGATATAGCCACATTTACACATAATTTATTACAATGTTTTGTCTTATCCTCAAAATCTTTTATATCTTTAAGCAGATTTCTATCAATCTTGCTTAATTCACCAATAGCTCTAAATCTCACTTCATTTGCTAAAAAACTATCTAAACTTTCGTCAAGATATTTTTTTAGTAATTCAAACAAATAATCTATTTCTTCTTTTGGACGCTGCCAATTTTCTGTGCTGAAGGCAAAAAGCGTTAGATTTGATATGCCTTCTTCTATACAAACTTCTATTACTTTTTGTATTGTTTTTGTGCCATGCAAATATCCTATTTTTTCCAAAATACCATTTTTTCTAGCCCACCTTCTATTACCATCCATAACTACTGCTAGGTGTTTTAATTCATTCATTTTTTCTCCATCATAACAAGTCTTTTACTTAAAGGGTAATATTTAAATTTGCGTTAAGCAATGGTTAATTCTACTACATGATTAATCTATAATAATAAACTGCATAAAATATTTTACTATTTTATGCCTATGATATTTAAATACCAAAGTTTATTTTGGATATTATAAAGAAAGTAATTGCACCAAATATAGCTGACAAAGGAACTGTTATTAGCCAAGAAGCAACTATGCGATTAATTGCACTTCTTCTTACTAATTCTTGTTTATAAGCTTTTTTAAGTGTTTTTCTATCCTTCTTTTTAAGTATAGGTGTATCGTTGGATGATTTCTTGTCTTTATCTTGAGTATTTTTTAGAGATTTTAACATTTCTTGCTTTTGTTTGATATTTGCACGGCTGAATTTGGTTAAAAATCTTTGCACTGCCTCTTCATTTTTGCCCTTGTGTGCCTCAATTATTTCTTGTTGCATGTCATAGTATCTCTTTTTCAAATATTCTCTTAAAAATCCAACGCCAAAGATAGCACCAATTGCAATATGAGTAGAGCTGACTGGTAATCCCAATTGAGACGCTATAAGCACTGTTATAGCGGCAGAAATTGCCACGCAAAAAGCACGCATCTTATCAAGCTCTGTAATTTCGCTACCAACAGTTCTAATTAATCTAGGACCATATAGGGCTAATCCTAAAGATATTCCTAATCCTCCAATAAGCATTATCCAGAAAGGTACTTTTGCTTTACCACCTATTATTTCATTTGAGGCTTCTGAAATAGCGTCATATATACCCGCTAATGGACCTATTGCATTTGCAACATCATTTGCACCATGTGCAAAGCTTAACAGAGCGGCAGAAAATATAAGAGGCATGGTAAAAAGCTCATTTATATCTTCTTTTGTATTTAAAAGTGTGTTTGCTTTCTTCGTTATAAATGGAAGTGAAATAAAGTAAATAATCAATGCTATCACAAAACCGCCCGCAACAGTAGCACCTAGACTAACTTTTATTATACCTGTTTTTTGTACTAAATATACGCTAAAACACCATGCCATGATAAAAATCAATATAGGAACAACCCGTTTAGCAGCAGTTTTTTTATCATTTTGGTAAGTGATTGAGCGTTTGATTATGAACAAAAATATCATAGATATTAAACCGCCAAGGCATGGTGATATTACCCAGCTTAACGCTATTTCTCCCATAACACCCCAATTTGCAATACCGAAACCACCAGCCATTATACCTGCTCCAAGCACACCACCAACAAGTGAATGGGTAGTAGATACGGGAGCACCAATTGCTGTGGCAACATGTAACCATATAGCACCCGAAGTCAATGCAGCAAGCATAACATATATAAATGCCTTTGTATCTTGTAGTTTGGATGGATTTATTATGCCAGATTTTATTGTATCTACAACATCCTTGCCTGCAATTATAGCACCTGCTGCTTCAGCAATAGCAGCTATAATTATTGCACCAACAAGAGTGATAGCTTGAGAGCCAACAGCGGGACCGACATTATTTGCAACATCATTTGCCCCGATATTTAATGCCATATACCCTCCAACAACGGCAGCAAAAATAAGTATAACAGGGCTACTAACTGGATAACCAAACCCCACAGCAATTATTGAAACAGCAATAAAAAATGATAATACAATTCCTATTTTGATAATATCCTTTTGTCCAAAATGAGTTGCATGCTCAATCTTATCGATATTATGAATATCCATGAAGAAGCCTTTAATTTGAGGTGATAAGCATAAAAAATACTTACTCAAATTATATCAAACATAGATACTTTAGTTAAAAATTTTTATTAAAATATGTCATTGATAAGTAATTTTTAATATTAATTGTTTGGATTATAACCTTTAGAAAAATATGATATTACATAATATATAGAATTAAAAATGATTCTTTTTTACTCCAAATGCACAGAAAAAATTATATAATACATTACGAATAGATCGAAAGTTAAGTTTAAATGTCCCTAAGGTATATTATGAATGTAAAACCTCTATTAATCGTGTTGCTTTATGTGTCTCTATGTGCATGTGCTTGTTATGCAAATATGGGTTTGTATGAGTATGCCATATCGCAAACAAGTGAAATATCTCCGGACATGTTATGCAAGGAGGAAGAAGGGCAGGTTACATGCGATGTTGAAAATGTTGAATGGATAGAAGGGGTTATGGTAAAAAGATTCACATATAATTTGAAGATACATAACAATCAATTGGTAAAAACGAAATATTTTGAATTACAAACATATAATTTAAATTTTGAAGGCTACAATCTATCAAAATTGATGCCTAGTTCTATACTATGTACAGAAAAATCAATGTTAATAAAAGATGAGGTTAAACATGGTAAAAGTAATAGAAACATGGTAACAGAAAATGTTGATTGCAATCTTAAGTCAAATGCATATCATATTGCATTTACAGCAAATTTTAAAACATACCATAGAATGTATAATAATGCAAAAAATATACTTGAAGCTTTAGTAATGGAGCATAAAAGACTCATAAAACCTATTGATACTATGGAGGATGAAAATTGGATGCAAGAATATTATATATATCCAATTTATGTAACAATTTGGATTAAAAGTTATTCTTTAAACAAGATATTATTTGATCTTTATAGACGAGAAAAACGAATTGCTATAAATGAATCTCCTCAAAATGATAAAGATTATAAGACAATACAAGATTCCGTATTAGCTGATGATTATAACTCTTTTTTAAATAAATCACATGAAATCTTACAAACTCTTATAAACCAGAAAGATATAACAAATAATACTCGGTTGGAATTATCAAGATTTATAGATTCGTTTGTACTAATAGGTACAAAACCAAATCAAAATTTATCTGTTACCATTCGTGGAAATAAGGGATTTGTATTGTCTCTTGATGAAATTGATAATTTAGTAGATATAAATGAGGCTTTTTATAATGTAATTACAAAAATTTTAAGAAATACATATATTAAAGTTGCAAAACAGAGCAATGAAAAAAAATAGCATAACATTTATTATAACATTATTTGCAGTACATGCTTTTTTATTAGCACAAGATATTAAAAGTATTCCAATACCAGATATACCGGTTATACCACAAATTACAACACCAACAATAGAATCAACAGATAGTTTTATAGATAATGTATCAAATAATAAGGTGTTGTTAGATATAATAAATTCATCATTCAGAAAGCAATTTATAATAGTATCTTATTGCATCCCTCAACAAATGGAATTAAAAAGTGGCTTAGATTCCCAAAAAGTAAGGCAGTTGGGGCTAAAGTTATATCTATCATTTCAACAATATAAAGATAATTTAATGAGACTAAAAGATTTAATATTAAAGCCAGTAAGTCAAATAGTACAACAACAATTTAATATATCAAAGCAAAATAGCATTTTGGGGGCTTTAGTAGTAATTGATTTTTTAGATAGAGATAATATAGAACACAATATAACATTAACATCAAATTTAATACAAATTGACAAGTCTATATATGAAAGTTCAAAGCAGATTTTAAATATATTTCAAATGTATTTTTGCCATCCATATACAATAACAAGATATTAATTTGTGTTATTGATAACTAAAGTAAATAAATATTAAAATTTATATAATGTCATCTTCATCTATTTCTGCGATAGTAAAGCCATTATAATAAAACTTTTCACTATTGCCACCTAGCCATTTTCTATCTATTGGCGTTTCTGCTTTTAAATATACAACCTGTGATGTGATACCACATCGTTTTACATGTCTAGTGCATTTTGCCAAAACATTGTCACCTTTCCCCGGATCGCAATACACACCAACACCACCAACTACTTGAAAATTCTTATCCAAAATCAACATGTTTTTCCCTTAAATAATAAAATGGTTAGTCATTATATCTAATTCTTATAAACTTAAGGTATATTGTAATGACTTATGATTTATAAAATATTGCAAGTAATTGCATATTTAAATATTACAATATTCCAAATTTTTTGTAAAACTTTTCATCAATGCCATTTAGTAGATTTTTTTCATTTAATATATCTAATACATTTTTTGAACACAATGTGTCTTTTGGCCATTCTTTGTTATACCCATCTACAATTGTTTTTGCTGTTGCGTCTAAAAATGCACATGTATCAATAATTTTTAAATCTCTTGTAATATCAATAGAATTTACTACTCGCCAAATTAGCATATAATAATTAGATAAAATATTATTGTCATCAACAAACACAAAAAAACTTGCATATTGTCTCAACGCATCATATATGTTTTCTGCATAACTAAGTATTGATATGTTGCATTTTTTTACGCCACATATTACAATGGGGTTTTTATGCGGATAAATATGTATAGATTCTATTTCATTGGAAATATTTTTAAGTTTTCTTAGTAATGAATGCTCATCGATTGTTTCAAAAGAGAATGTAAGTTTTTCTCCGCTAGCATCAATGCCTATTTTACCGCTAACTGCATAATCATTGCAGGCATGATCTAGAGCATCACAATTTCCCATTGTAACAAATAATTGTTTTGTGCTAATTCTGTCAAGTATATGGTTACATAATATTTCATAATCATTATGTATATTTGGGGCATTTTCTGATACAAATATAGCATGTTTTACAAAACTCATTTGCCCTACACCAAAAAATGTATGCATCATTTGTAGGCTTTGTGCTGGATAATTATTTTCAACTTTTGCTATTATTAGATTATGAAAAACGCCATTTTCTGGCATAGCATAATCAATAAGGCTATGAGCACTAGTTTTTAATAATGGTAAAAATACTCTGCCTGTCATATATCCCATGTATTTGTCCTCAAGAGGTGGTTTGCCAACAACGGTTGCAAGAAATATAGGATTATTTTTCATTGTGATTGCATGGACTCTCATAATGGGATAAGGCTCAACAGGAGTGTAAAATCCAGTATGATCGCCAAACTTACCTTCTGGTGCTACATTATTAACATCAACATATCCTTCAATTACAATATCACAATCATTAGGAACGCTCAATTCATTGCTAATACATTTTGCAAGATATGGATTTTTACCTCTAATAAATCCATATAACATAAGCTCAAACATTCGTGGTGGCATAGGTGCTTGTGCACACCATATGTATAATGGATCTCCACCAATGGCAATACTAACTGGCATAGGTTTATTCGCTCGTTTATATTCATGAAAAAAATGTGTTGCATCTTTATGTATCTGCCAATGCATTAGTAATTCATTCTTTGAATGCACTTGCAAACGATACATGCCAACATTATTTGCCTCTCCATCCAAACTTCTAGTATAAACCTGTCCCATAGTGATAAATCTACCACCATCTTCCTCCCAAGTCTTTAGTATTGGGAGAGAAAATAAATCGATATTGTCATCTAAAAGCACTTTGCTTTGACATTCTGGTGTACCTTTATAAGTTTTTGGAAACACACTACGCATGCTCCAAAATTCTTTTAATTTATTGAATTTTGCCTTGAATCCCTGTGGTATTGAGGGTTTTAAAAGGCTTTTTATTGAATCTGCAATAGATTCTATTGAGTTAAAATTACTACTGCAATTGTAATGTGTAGCAATTAGATTTAGCCTTCTTTGAGAGCCAAATATATTCATTAAAACAGGTATGTTAAATGTTTGAATATTGAGTTTAGATTCTGTGTTATCTATCTTATTTTTATGAATAGGATTTGTAAAAAGCAATGCCTTAGAATCTTCTTTCTTTACCTCTAAGTAAGCTAAATGTGGTATTTCTAATTCTATGTCAAGTGGCTCTTCAATCACCTTTATTTCATTGTGTGATTCCAAAAATTTTATAAAACTTCGCATAATAAACCTTTATAGTGAAAGTATAATTATACTAAAATATATTTTATGTTTCTATGTAAAATTTAAGCAAACAAACTTATATTAAAATAACTATGATATAATCGCAGAACACTTTCATACGGAGTATAGCGCAGCCTGATAGCGCACACCCTTGGGGTGGGTGAGGTCGTGGGTTTGAATCCCGCTACTCCGACCATACTTGTTATTTAATTTATACGATTTTTGCTAACTTAGTCTTATTTATGAATTTTAATAAACATTTGATCTTGCTTTTGTTTAGTGTCATGGTTACTGCCATATATGGAATCTATTCTGATATTATTCAATTGGAATTAAATATAATTTGCTAACACGAAGAAACTCTATTAATACAGATTTATTTGTCCTTTACAATGAACTCTCCACAACATTAGACAATATATAAGCTGATTGACTACCCCTTAATGTCTAATATGTGCGTTTCTGGACGCATTAACATTTCATCCTCGGTTATAACTTTTTCTTCTTTTTTCTTTTTTGGTGACAATGCTATTTCCATTTGCTCTTGAAAATCTTGATTTTCTTCATTGTCATCCTTATTTTGTTCTTCAAACTCCCTTTTGCCATTTCCTTCCCTGTCTTCTATTTTATGTGATTCTTCTGTTGGTCTAACTTCCTCTACTTTTTGCATTTGTTCATTAAATAAGGCATGGTTTAGTGGGGTTTGATGTGGCATATTACTAGCCTGTAATGCTGATGTCGCACTGCTCGCTTGATTGATATATGTTAGATTACCAATTGAATTTAAAGCCATGTTTTACTCCTCACTTATATGCAAATGGAGTTTCTTTTCCTTGGAATATACAACATTTGCACCTTGTGTAATTTTTATAAACCTTCGTTTGGTATAGTCTATCACAATTTTGTTATCCTTTATACCATTCAATCTAGCAAGAAGTGTTCCCGCATATTCCAAAATTTGTAAATTTACATTATTTGCATGAATAATTAAATGTGAAGATGGGATATTTACAATATGTAACCATATGAAATCGGCTTTACTATCTTTTAATAATTGTGTATTCTCCTGTTCATTTCTCCCTATACTTATGCGAATACCATCAATATAGAAATTTTCATAACACTTCTTTTTCTCTTTTTTACTTTCTTTTTTTGGCGGAGTTAGCATAATTAATTCATTCTTATTTGCTGTTTTAGTAAATGATATTTGATTGTGTAAAAAGGTAATTTTAGATTCTAAGTTTTCTTTTTGTATATGTATGTGTTTTATTTTTTGTTTTATTTTTTTTACTTGCCTAAATAAATAATCGCTTACCATACTTGGCTTTTTTTTCTCTGGGATTTCATATAGGTTTCCATTTATACTTATATACTTGGTATAACTTTTTATTGAATCTAGATTCAATAAAATATAATTTGCTATCATAGTTTTTTTTTCTTTTTCTTGTTCTAAACTTGATATTTCTGGCAATGATTCAAATATATTTATTAATTTATTAAGTTTTAAATTAAGTATATTTAGTATCTTATTGCGTTGTTGTTCTATTAGCATGTTATCTCTTGATTCTTTATTTTTTATAAGTTCATTAATTGTTGCTTGTTTATCTTTGGGCGATATATGTTTTATAAAATCAGGTTGTTCCATTTTTATAAGTTTTATTTTTGGCAATATCTGGCGGTTGGCTGTATTGTAGAATCTAAGGGCTGATATTATGATATTGTTGTTAGATATAATTGCATTTGTAAGACGATTTATAAATTCAAGTTGAAATGTAGTTTGCAAGCTTTTGTAATTATTTTTAAATTCACATTCCATAATTAATATTTTATTCATACCATCTACATAGCATTTTTTAATATTTGATTTATATAGATATTTGCTTAATGCAATATCAAATGGTGCATTATATGTTTTACTTTTCAGCGTATTGCTATCAATATAGACTTGTGGATTTGCCTTATTTAGATCTATGCAATAGTGTATATCATCAAGCTGCATAATTATGATATTATCATTTAATCTTGCTATATATTTTATAATTTTATGAGACTGAAATAAATTAGCTATGTCGTATAATTGTTGTAATTGCATTTTATGCCTTTTAACTTACAAAATTTAGCTAAAACTATTGTGACTTTTTATATATTACAAATTATACTTAGCTAAGCGATGTGTCAATATTGCTAATAAATATTGATTGTCTTAATTAACCTTTATGGTACTTCCCTTGACTTTGCATTTTTTGTTTTTTTGCTCTCTCTTGTGTTGATTGCCGTGAATTTTTTGTATTTTTGCCTATTGCTGGTTGCCCTTTACGCTGATTATTTCTATTTGTATTAACCTCACTTGATGTATTTCTTTTATTGCTACGCTGACTTGATTTTGTCTTTTTACTTTCTTTCTGTGTTTTGATTTTTTCTAAAATCTCTTGTTTTTCAACATTCATAACTTCTTGCTTTGTAAATCCTATTTTCATATTATCTTGTAGATATATGCTCAAAAGTTTTAAAATAAGTTGTGCTGAATCTGTTTTATCCTTTATGCTTTCATACAAGTTTATTGCGTTGTCTGATACCTTTGTATTAAATATTGCATTAATCATTACATCATTGCTTACACTTGGGATTTCATAGAGTTCAAACTTTGCGTTTGTCTCATTTTGTATCTTTTTTAAATCTTTATATTCTAGTGGTGTAGCAAGCGTGATTGCTACACCCTTGTTCCCAGCTCTACCTGTGCGTCCTATTCTATGCACATATGATTCTATATTTAGTGGTATATGATAGTTAAAAACATGGCTAACATTACTAATATCAAGCCCCCTTGCAGCTACATCTGTTGCTACTAATATATCTGCTTCTTTACTTTTAAAAGCCTTTATAGAATCTCTTCTTAAATGTTGATCCATATCGCCATGCAATGCTATACTTTTATAGCCTTTGTTTTGCAAGAAATTATTAACTTCTTCTGCTTCTTTCTTAGTGCGTATAAACACAATGCTTTTACTTGGTGATTCTGTATCAATTAATCTCATCATAGCCTCATTGCGTTCATTTTCATTTATTATGTAATATCTCTGCGATATATCTGCATTTGTCGTGCTATTTGATTGTATTTTAATCTTAACAGGATTGCATAGAATCTTGTCGGCTAATTCCACAATTCTTTTTGGCATTGTTGCAGAGAAGAGCAATGTTTGGGCATTATTTGGTATATATTGAAAAATTTCTTCTATATCATCTATAAAACCCATATCAAGCATTTCATCGCTTTCATCTAATACGACTACGCTAGGACAAAAATTCTTCAACCTTTCGTTTTTTAAATGATCAAGTAATCTTCCGGGTGTAGCTATCATTACTTGTGGTTTTTTTTCTATCAGCTCTAATTGTTTTTTTATGCTTTGCCCGCCATATACACAAATAGTCTTTGTTTTTAGAAATTTACCAAGCTTAAACACTTCATCACTAATTTGCATTGCAAGTTCTCTTGTTGGAGTGATAACTAAAGCCTCAATAGTAGAATCATTTTTTAAACTATGTAATATAGGCAGTGCAAATGCAGCAGTTTTTCCTGTACCTGTTTGTGCTTGTGCTATAACATCTCGCCTTTCTAATATAGGGGGTATGGCTTTTTCTTGAATCGGGCTTGGAGTGCTAAAACCAGCCTCCTTTATGCCTCTTAACACTTTATCTTTTAAACCCAATTGCTCAAATGCAACGATAGAACATTCATCACTTTTTTTTCTCTGTTTATTGCTACATTCTTTTTCTTCTTTTTTGTTCATTAAGCTCTCTTTTTGTAAAATAGTTTGTAATTATAGCATTCTTAATTTAATTTGGTAATTTTAGGTATCAGCTTTTAGATATTAAAAGATAACATGGATTATGCTTAACTAAAATTCATATTTTGTTTTAAACACTTAAATCTAAGTATATAAAGCTCATATATAAAATAACTTTAGTATTAAAGTAGTATAAATTTGGTTTTTTTATTATAAAATTACACATAAAATAAATTATACATGGAATTTATATGAAACATATACCAAATATTCTTACTCTTTCTCGTATTTTATTGGCTGTTTTGCTTCTTGTAGTTATGTTGCACTGGGATATTATAGCACCTTCTTATGTGCATATATCTTGGCGTGATTATTGTGCATGTTTAATTTTTTGTATTGCTTCGATAACAGATTTTTTTGATGGATACATAGCAAGACAATTTAATCTTGGAAGTACTTTTGGAGAAGTTTTTGATCCATTAGCAGATAAAATGCTTATACTTGGGGCTTTTATCGGACTTTTACTTCTTGATAGGGCTAATGCGTGGGCTGTTTTTATAATTTTATCTCGTGAATTTTATATCACAGGGCTTAGAGTTGTTGCGGCTAATCTGAAACAAAATGTTGCGGCTAGTTCTCTTGGTAAGTATAAAACAGGATTTCAAATCTTGGCAATAGCTTTTTTGCTCGCAAATTTTTTCCCCGGTGGCACATTGTTTTTATGGATTGCTGTTTTTGTAACACTATATTCTGGTCTTGATTATACATTTAAATACTATAAGGCTGTATCATAATGGGTTTATTATTCGCAATAATTGCTTTATCTTTACTTATATTTTTTCATGAATTAGGACATTTTTTATTTGCTAAGTTTTTTGGTGTTAAGGTTGAAACCTTTAGTATTGGTTTTGGAAAGAAACTATTTAGTTTCACATATAAGGATACGCAATATGCTATATCCGCTATTCCTCTTGGTGGCTATGTGAAATTAAAAGGTGAAAACAAAACAGATTCTAAAAATGAGGATAATATACAAGATTTGAATAAAGATTCTTTGAAAGATTCTTTATTTGATAAACATCCGTTAGAACGCATAGCAATTTATTTTGCTGGACCATTATTTAATTTTATCATCGCTTTCATTATGTATTGCTTTGTATTTTCAAATGGTGTTCATAGTTATTCACAAAATGCCATTGTTGGCAGTATTGGTGATGAATATGGTGCTTATGGTATATTAAAGAAAAATGACGAAATTATAAGCATCAATGGGAAAATGGTATCAAAATTTAGTGATATTTCAAATATATTAAATGATTCTAACAATAGATTAGAAAAAGAAGCAAAAATAACAATCCTTAGACAACACAACACAGAATCTATAAAGCAAAAAATAGAAGTTAATGTGCCACTCACATATAAATATAATAAAGTATTGCTGGGTATTGCACCAATTGAACAAATATACTATTTGGGTGCATTAGATATAATTGATAATGCGTATAGAACAACTCTTGAAAACATTGTGATGATATTTTATGGATTAAGGGATTTAATATTAGGCGTTATAGGTATTGATAATATTAGTAGTGTTATAGGTATTGCAGATGTAAGCTCTAAGGTGTATAATGTTAGTTTTGTTAGTTTTGTTGGAGTTATTGCTTTAATATCTATCAATCTTGGAATTATTAATTTGCTACCATTGCCTATGCTTGATGGCGGACAAATAATCTTTTCTTTATATGAATGGATAACAAATAAAAGTATAAATCAGAAGGTATCTAATATATTGGTAGCTGTTGGATTTAGCTTTATAATAACTTTAATGTTAATTGGCACTTATAATGATATTATGCGTCTTACATCTAGTTAGTCTTTAAAGTATAATAACATGCAAAACAGATTCTATAGTTACAATAAAATCATCTATTATTTTTTTAAATTTACAAATGATTTTACAAAGTTGCTTTTGTTTTATAACTAGTTGCAGTAATATATCTTTTACTTCAAAATACTATATTTAATATATAAAATCTCTTGTTGCAAGGTAATTTTTGTGGTTTTGCTAAAAATCTATTCCTTTGTATTTTTCAATAAGAATCTAGCTTTATTGGACTTATTCAAATTTTATCCATATAACACACTATATTTGATATTTTAAAAACAAAATATATTTATTGTTTGTTGTTTTCAAGCTTTATCTGCGTAATCACCACATTTTCATCTATATCTTTAAATATACCAAATAAGCTTATTAGCGTTGCACTTACTGCATTTAAACTTTCCATATCTGCTTTTATTTTAGATTCTGTATTGACTATTGCCCTTACTTCAAACCCGCAATATTCACTATATTTTGTTTGATGTGTACTTTTTTTTATAATTTGGTCTTGTTGCATTTTTTGGAATTGTATTTGTGCTTTTTGGAATTGTATTTTATGCTTTTTAGGTTTCATTTCGTTTTGTTCTGTAGTCTTTTGTGCTTGTTCTTGTTTTGCTTTAATATATGTTTTTATATTAAAATTTGGTTTAAAGCTTGGTATAAAGCCAGAATAATATTTAAGCGTATCTGTTCTTATTATATTTGTTGGATTTATTTTTATATCTATGCCACTAGTTGGTATTTGGTAGCAGAGTGGAAATATCTCGTTTGTTGCTTTTATTGCGTTGATACCCGCTGTTATTGCAATTTGTAAGTATGAATCTTTTTTGTCATTTATCATGAATTTGTCAAAGCTTTTAGGAGAAACAATCAATAATCCTATTGAGCTACTTTCATAATACTTAATTGGTTTTTGTGCTATATTTTTTAATTCTGTTATATTGTGCTGCATAATATTTCCTTAATTGTATGATAATGTTTGACTATATTTAGATGTTTTATTATATCTAAATTAGTATAAATTTAATCTTTGGTGTTACTTTGGTTTAAACATGATTATATTAAATGGATATTTATGGAAATTACATAAAAATCATGCAGAATACATGTGATTTTATTGCATTTTGAAGTAATTTTATCGTATCATAATTTATAAAATTAAGTTTTGATATAATATGTAGGTTTTAAAGTAATTTATAAGACAATTATTTAGATATATTATTATTTATAGGGGATATTATGTTTGTAGATAGTGTATCAATTTTTATCGCATCTGGACATGGCGGAGCCGGTGCAGTTAGTTTTAGGAGAGAAAAATTTGTAATTCAAGGTGGTCCTGATGGCGGCGATGGTGGTCGTGGTGGTGATGTGTATTTTTTAGTAGATAAAAATACTTCTACATTAGCAAATTTTCGTGGGCATAAAAAATATGTAGCTGGCAATGGTGCACCGGGTGAGGGAAAGAATCGCAATGGCAAAAAAGGAAATGATATGATAATAAAAGTACCGCCCGGTACTCAGGTGATAAATCAAAAAAACAATGAGATATTATTAGATCTAATTAATGATGTTGATAAAATAAAGATTCTAAGTGGCGGTAAAGGTGGTCTTGGTAACTCACATTTTAAAAACTCTACAAATCAAGCACCAACATACGCACAAAAAGGGCTTGCCGGAGAGGAGCTAAATATAAATTTGGAATTAAAGCTTATTGCAGATGTGGCTCTAGTAGGCTTTCCAAATGTTGGTAAATCAAGTCTGATTTCAACCATTACAAATTCTAAACCAAAGATAGCAAACTATGAATTTACTACACTTATACCAAACCTTGGCGTGGTTGATATTGACGATTTTAATTCTTTTGTTATGGCAGATATTCCCGGACTAATACAGGGTGCTAGTCTTGGTAGGGGGCTTGGATTACAATTTTTACAACATATCGAGAGGACAAAACTTTTACTTTTTATGCTCGATGTATCCTTTTTTGATTTTAATATTGAATCTAATCCACAATATAAAACAATGTTTGATTCTATAGATTGCACGGATACTGAGCAAATGGTTCTAAAAAAGCAACTATGCGTATTGCAATATGAAATTATGCAATACTCTCATATACTTGCAAATCGTCCCTATGCAATAGCTTTAACAAAAAGCGATGTAATATTGCATGAAAATTTTATGGATTTGAAGTTTCATGATAATCAATTAGCACATTTACAATCACCTATTTATATTTCCAATCCATTAAAGGATTTTATGGAGCATGGAATAAAGATTACCATTGAAAAGGAAAATGATTTAACCATGTCAAATCCATTATTTGTTGTGCCTATTTCATCAGCCACAAATTTAAATTTAGATATATTGAAAAGCATGTTGTTTTTTTCACTTAAATCATTAGAATAAACATGTGTCCCAGTTTTACTAGATAAAAATAAGCTAAAAAAATGAAAAAAAACTATATAAATATTTTTTTATAGTAAAATTTCATAAACTAAAGTAAGTAAGGGTCGTGTATGCCATTTGTTGTAATTATCATGGGTAGCAAGAGTGATTGGCAAATAATGAAAGAATGCGTTGCTATTTTAGATAAATTTAATATTTCTTATGAGGTTCATGTATCATCAGCACATAGAACGCCAACTAGAACAAGAGATATAGTGATAGATTCACAAAATCGAGGTGCGGTAGTTTTTATTGGAGCAGCGGGCATGGCAGCACACTTAGCTGGTGCAATTGCTGCACATACACTTAAACCTGTAATAGCGGTACCTCTTGCAGGTGGCATTTGCGATGGTTTAGATGCACTTCTGTCAAGTGTCCAGATGCCACAGGCAATTCCTGTTGCCACAATGAGTATTGGCAGGGCAGGTGCTATTAACGCGGCATTTTATGCTATGCAGATTCTATCTTTGTTACCACATTATCAGTATTTATCAGAGATGCTTGAAAATGAGAGGATTGATAAGGCTAAGCAGTTGGAGCAGGATACTGAGGCGATTCGCAAAGAGATTTCTATTTAGTAATGAATAAAAGGAAGTATTATGGCAGGGCAAGATAATATTAACCGACAAGATTTCAAAACCATAAGAGAAATGCAAGAGGAAATGCAAGAAAGTTTGCAAAATGAGAAGATAGAGATACAAAAACAAGTAGAAGAGATTCGAAAAATATCAAATGGTGAAGCCGATAAAGAGGCTAGAAAAACACAACAAGATTTTCCAAGTATAACCAATGCAAAGACAATTAAAGAAAGTATGGCAGATTGGATTGATGATGCTGGAACTAGTGTGGTAGATGAAACTAGGGCATTAGATGGTTTAACGCCAAATTCTTCATTAAAAGGCAATATAGCCTTGTCGAATTCCAAGAATGCAAACATAACAACTAATCAACATATTTCACAGAAGTTACAAGACGATGCATTAAAAGACATCACTAATGGCGTTAATATTGAACAACATATACAATCATCGCCCATGATTCAAAAAAGCCTTGAGCAACAAGTAGTAGCTAAGCAAACAAAAGCTATGGAGACTAATATGGCAGAGTCAAAGCAAGAAAGGTATCAGCAAATAGTAGTAAATAATGCTAAAGCTAAACAAGAGACTTGGATTTTATTAGATGAATTTTTAAGACTTTCTGGCTTAGAAAAGGAAAAAGTGCAAGAACTAATAAATGATAAAAGCATAAAAAGTAAGCAAGAAAATGGTAGTATATATGTTGAGGCAAGCACCGGAACTTCCGCACTTATAAAGAAGGTTGAAAATAGGCTTGTATCTCTTGATATGAATGGCAATGCACTTGATCCTGTCTTTGTTGAAAAAACCATAGCTACCATTTTAGGTCTCCATGATAAAGTTTTGAGTGCCAAAGATGAAACTATATCGGCTTTTAAAAGTGAAAATAGTTTTTTAAAAGAAGCCCTTGTCTCTATGCAGGAAATTTATGATGATGATAAAAAGACAATTGAGATTCTAAGGCAACAGCTACAAAAGACACAAGAAGAAGTTGAATTTGTAAAAAGAAAATATAAATTAATGTGGGGTAAAGTAAGCAATAGTACGACTTGATTTTATTTTTTCTATACATTTATATTATCTGAATTTTGCATGATTGTATTAGCGTGAAGCTATATTTGTTGGATATATTATGGAATAGTTTCGCTAGTTTTAGATCTCAAATAAGCAATTAAACTCCACAGCATAATTTTACATTATATTAACACTTAAAATATAATAGCAACAAATCAATATACAATACTAAATGATAATTAAATGTTTAAATATATTTTATTTATCGATAAGATATATGAAAATCATCATTGGCTAAATACGCTCAACAACAAAACATCAATTATATCATATAAATACAACTATCATATTAGATTGCGATGTTAGTTGTGTTTTAATGTGATTATTTATATGGAGTTAAAAATATTAGAGTGCATACTGCTAAAACAAGCTCCCTATATACAGGGGAGTGTTTAGTTAGCATATGTTTGTAACTAGTGTAAATCTCTCCAAATTTTATTTTTCCACATATAAGCAAGGATTGAGAGTAATACAAAGAAACCTATTAACCATAAACCTAGAGAATCTCTATCGCTTTTTTTACTATCTCCGATAGTCTCTAAATAATTTACAACTTGTTGCTCTGCTTCTTTTGTTAATCCTACTCTAGGCATTGATTTACCAAATGGCATAAATCCTAAGTCTTTTGCCATGTTTGTATAGTCATCTTCTTTTTGCCAACTATCTCTAGTTGTGTTGTTTGGTAAAGATATTTTATAGTATTGTGCATCTCTTAGATCAATCTCTTCAAAGATTTTTTCTTTTGATTTCTCATCTATATCTGGGTTTTGCTGCAATACTGCGTCTTTATCAGCCTTTCTTTTTTCTTGAACAAGTCCGTTTATGATTGATTTTTGAATATCTATTAAAGGAACTTTTTGTGGATTATTTATAAACATTGATAACTCATGAGCACCTTTAGATCTTATCATCATTGATAAATCCGGTGCATAATTACCCAAATACCCTTTTATTTGTTCTTTGTCTGTAAGAGCCTCTATGCCGTTACCAAAGCCAGATTCTTTTAAAGCATGTGCTAACACTACATTAACACCATAATCTTCAATAGTTTTTTCAGATATGGAATTATTTTGCTCATTTAGCTCATCTTCTGTGAGATTAGCCCTTTCACTTGCCTTTAAAGACGACAAAGATTCATTTAAAAATACCTTATCACTATCACTAAGAGAATTTAAGAAGTTTTCACTACCATCTTTTTCTAATCGCGATAGCATATCTTTTGCAATTTTATTAGACTCTGCGAAGAATTTAGAATCATATTGTCCTCTATCATAATCAGCCCCATGACATCTATTGCAAGCTTCTAGGAATACCTCTTTATCACTAATGCTTTTTGGTGCTATACTTTTTAAATAAGCAACCACATTTACTATTTCCTCATCACTCATTATACCATTGAAGGCGTTCATGGGATACATTTCCTTGCCCTCATTTCTTGATTCACATTTTGCCATTTGTTCTTCGTCTAAACCATCACAAGATACTGCGAATTTAGCTTCAAGAGAAACAGCTCTAACAGGGTCTTTTATGAAATGTGCTAAAAAATTAGAGTTAAATATTAAACCTGCATTTGATAAATCTGGAGGGACAACTCCACCATTACCTGCTGGTTGAATGGTCTTAGGATGTCTCATATTAAAATCAGCTTCTGCTTGTGAATTAAGCGTATGGCAAGAAGTACAATTAATCATAAATGATTCTTTACCTGCTTGTATATCTGCTGTGCTAAAATCAAATTTTCCATATTTTTCTAAATCTTTAAATTCATAATCACTTGATGCTGTTTCTGGGTGCATAGCATGATGTGCTAATGGCTCTACACCATAATAAATAACACCTATAATAAAAGCAACTATTACAAAAATCTTTAATTCTCTCATTATTCACCACCTTTTTTATTTTCTGCCATAGTAACTAGAGGCAATACAATGAATAGCAGGATAAGAAAGCCAAAAGAAGCCACTAAACCTACATATTTTGCACTACCATCAGGTGGTAATTTACCATAAACTGTAAGCACGATTAAGTCAATAATTAAAAGAATATAAAAAAGTAAAAAGCCCGGTCTTTTATGTGCTGGTTTTACTACTTTACTTCTATCAAGCCATGGAAGAACAAAAAATATAACTTGTGCAATACCAAAAAATACTAAACCTAGATTAGCACTAAAAAATATCCCGCGTAACACTTCATAACTCCATAGAAAATACCATTCAGGATAAATGTGTGCTGGAGTAGCAAGAGAATTAGCCCTTTCAAAATTTATAGGATCCATAGCAAAATCGAAATGATAACATGCTAATGCAAAGAATAGAATCATAAAAAGAGATACAATGAAAATATCTTTACATAGGAAATCTGGCCAAAACCTAATAACCTTTGCATCTTTTTTGTTTCCCTGCATATATTTTTGTGCCTCTGCGTCAAAATCTATTTCTTCTCCTTCTTGATTATTAACATGTGGCATTCTTAGAGAATAGAAATGTAAAGCAATTAGTATCAAAATAACAACAGGCAATAAAAATACATGCAACATAAAAAATCTTGTAAGCGTAGAATCAGCCACAACATAATTTCCTCTAACCCATTCTACAACATCACTACCAATTAATGGAATACCCCCAAAAAGGTTTGTAATAACAGCAGCTGCCCAATAGCTCATTTGTCCCCAAGGTAACATGTAACCACTAAAAGCTTCCGCCGAAAATACAACAAACAAAATCATGCCACTAATCCAAATCATTTCTCTACCATTTTTATAAGAACCATAGTAGATAGCTACGAACATATGAATATATATGATCACAAATATCATACTAGCAGCAACAGCATGTATATGTCTCCATAGCCAACCAAATGCAACCTCTTGCATAATTGTGTAATTCACAGAATCATATGCTAGTTTTGCATCAGGTTTATAATACATTAATAGAAATATTCCACTTATCACAAGAAGTCCAAATAGAGTTAATAGAACAACTCCCATAGCCCATAGCCAATTTATATTTTTTGGAATCCAGTATTTAGTCATCATAACTTCAACAAGCTTTTTTGTAGCTAGTCGTTGATCAAGCCATTCTCCAATATTTTTTGTTTCTTTTATATGTGCCATTTTTACTCCTTATGCTTTTGTGGCAGCTGATATCATAGCTTCATAAACTTCACTTGTCTCACCAAGAACTAAAGTAGAATCACCTTTTATAGCAAATGGAGGTATATCAAATGGTCTCGGAGGTGGTGTGCCTGCAACATTTACACCGCTTGAGGTAAATTCACCACCATGACATGGGCAATGAAAATATCCCTCGTTTGATTTCCAATTAGGGATACAACCCAGATGCGTACAAATTTGTATGCCAACGCTGTAATACGCATCTCCAAGTTTGAAATCCCTTGCGGGTAATATTTTTTCACCAGCTTTTTTTTTCATAATATATACAGGTTTGCCACGCCATTGAGTATCTTTTAACTCGCCTTCTTGCATACCACTAACATCAACAGTTGTAAAACCGGCAGAAACAACACTAGGTAATGGGTCCCAAGTTTTCTTCATAGCAACAAGAGAAGCTATAGCACCTATGCCAGCTACTCCGCCTAATGCCATACCAAGAAAATCTCGCCTTTTCACATCGGTCATTATTATCTCCTTTAAAAATTGACAAAAATATGTAGAAATCCTTACACGAAAAAACATGCAAAAAAACTTTAAGATTCTAATAAAAAAACACTTAAAAAAATATTATACAAAGTCATATAGTGATAAAAAATTGCTAAAATTGCAAATGTTTTACTTTATGTAAATTTAATAAGGATATACATGCAAAAGGTTACACAAGCGACATTAGATTCCATAGTATCATTTTTACAAGTGGAAATTAAACGCAGGGGATTTAAAAAGGTGGTTTTAGGGCTTAGTGGAGGTATAGATAGTAGTGTTGTGGCAACTCTTTGTAATCGTGCATTTAAAAGCAAGGATATTGTAAAAGTTTTGATTATGCCATCAACGCGATCATCTAAAGCGAGTATAGAAGATTCTATTGTTTTGTGTGAAAAATTTAATATTTGCTATGAAATTTTACCCATAAGGGAGTTTGATAGCGTATTTTGCAAGTTATATCCACATTGTACTAATATCGAATATGGTAATTTTTGTGCTAGAATGCGTATGGCTACTTTATACCATGTTTCACAAGCAGAACAGAGGCTTGTAATTGGAACTAGCAATAAATCTGAAATAATGTTAGGTTATGGAACATTGTTTGGAGACTTGGCATCTGCTATAAATCCTATTGGAAATCTATATAAAACGCAAATATATCAATTAGCACATATATTAGATATACCACGAATTTTAATCGATAAAGCACCCAGTGCTGATTTATATGAGGGGCAAAGTGATGAAAAAGATTTAGGGTATAGTTATGCGGATATTGATATATTTTTAGAATCTTATTTACAATGTGATAAAAATATAGAAAAATTAAGCAATTATCCAATAGACATGGTTGAGAACCTTTGCAATAGAATAGATAGAAATACTTTTAAACAAGAATTGCCAAAAATATTCATGGATTTGAAATTTTAATTTTTAATCATAAGTTTAAGATTGTCGTGTATTTTTACTGATTGTTGTATTCAAACTAAATAGGTTTTTGTAGTTATGATCGTATTAATTTAATGTGTTTTATATGAGATATAAAAGCATTGATTTGAAAAGAGTGTTTAAATTATTCTATCACTCATAATAAAATATATTATTTGCTGTGAATATTATACAAAACAAATGTAAAAAATTTAGCATATTGTAACTTTATTGCTATATTTACTCGTAGTGCTAGTGTTGCATATATCATCATGTGTGCAATATCTTAGCTCTTATAAAATATGTATGTTTATTGCAATTTTGGTGGTATATTTTAATGCTTAGAGCATCTTAAGAATTAAATATATGATTATGCAGGTTATGGTGCTTTAGAATAAATAATAATTTTTCATACTATTAAATACCATAATTGCTACCACATTTTCAACTGCGGGTGATTTGCAATGTATTTGATTAAAGTTTTATTTAATGTAGATCTTTATTTAGTGTTATTTCTTTTGAGCTTCTAAAAGCTATTAGCTTAGAATCTTGAGAAGTGATTCTAAAATGCATGCCATTTAAACCACTTAACATGTATCCCTTATATAATTCATTATCCTGTATTTGAAAGTTATTATTTACCTTTGCAATTTTTTGTGCTTCTTCTTTGCAAATTTTTACGATACTACCAGATAAAATACTAACGCCAGCATCTACTATGCATGCATCACCAAGGCTTATACCTGTAACAGAGTTAGCCCCAAGCAAGCAATTTTTACCGATACTAATTGGCGTTGTATTTCCGCCGCTAAGAACTCCCAATATACTAGCACCACCACCAATATCAGTTCCTTCACCAACCACAACAGATGAGCTTATACGCCCCTCATTCATACAAGCACCAAGAGCACCAGAATTAAAATTAACATAGCTAGCACCGGGCATTTGAGTATATCCAGCACCTAAAAATGCACCAAAGCGCGTTTTTGATGTGTCTAATATTCTTATATTATCTGCTTGTGGTAAAACTTGCATGAGGTATCTAGGAAATTTATCAATAAAATCTATATTTGGAAATTCATCCTCCATTTTTAATGTAACTTCATTATCACGCAAATATTGCAACTCATATGGTTTATTTCCGCTCCATGCTAGATTTGGAAGTAGTCCAAAAATTCCATCAAGATTTAAACTTCTAAGTGGTGCATAACCAGCAGATAGGGCATGAAGTTTTGCGTATGCAATTTGTAATGATTGTGTTTTTTCATCATTAAAAAACGCAACTAACTGAAATTTATAAAATTCATTCTCACCTTTATAAATATCACTAATATGCCTTAATAGCTCAAATACCACTTGAATATTTTTATGTTTTTTTCCTATATATTGACAAATTGTGCTATTTGTAAATAGAACATCTGCTGTCTTTATTGAATATGGATCTACAGAGAATTTTTCACAAAGATTTTTAAATTGTTCTAAAACTTGACTAGTTTTGTCGCATTTAGAAACATAGTTGCTAAGCTCTTCTACAATGAATGGATAAAAAATACATAAAGCCCGAAAAACAAATGGTGCGTTAATATCCACAATCAATTCATTTTCAAATGATTCTATATCCGCAACACTTGCAAAAACAGCAAAACTTCCAATATTTGCGTCAAAGTTTAAATGCGGAAAATTAACACTAATAACTTCATTTTTATTAATGCGAGAAATATTTGCCCTGCATACTCCAAAGCATTTGGGCTTATTCCTATTTTGATAAAAATCATCTACAAACTTTTTAAATTCTTCCTTTGTTTTAATAATTTTAGTTGAATGCATAATGTAACTCCTAAGTAAAAGTAAGCATTATGCTAACATAAAATTATGTTTTTTAATTTAATAAATATATGCTTTATTTAATTCATTATTTTAATGATTATTAATATTTAAACAATCTAACTCTATTGAAAATCACATTAACCTTAATTGTATAGATTTGCTGTCATATACAAGCTGATAATAATTGTATAGCCAATCACTAAGAAATAGGAAATTCTAGCAATCAATATCAAAAAAAAAAAAACCAGAATCAACAATTATTTAAAATAAAGCTAAATCCCATATTTGAAAGATTCTAAATTAAGCAAGTTATAAAATCGTAAAATATAAATCTAAATTCTTAATATTTTAGTTAATTATATTTACTTGATAGCTCTCGTACAAGCTTTACAAGCTCAATTGCATTTTCTCTTGGTAGATCTTTAATCATGCCGTGCCCCAAATTAAAAATATGACCTTTATTTTTCATACTTTCTATAATTTGAATTACACCTTCTTTCATTGATTGATAGTCGTATAATCTTGCAGGCTCAAGATTACCCTGCAACACAAATTTATCCCCAACCCTTTGTTTTGCTTGATACATATCTATCTGCCAATCAATTCCTAATACCTCAAAATCTCCATCAAGAGATTCTAAAAATGCTCCAACGCCTCTTGGAAATATAACTATTGGAATGTGTGGAAATTCACTTTTTAAATATTTTGTAATATTTTTTAAGTAATTCCAACCAAATTCTATATATTTGTTTTTCTCAAGTGCATTAGCCCATGAGTCAAACAACATAACAGCATTAGCTCCAGCTTTTATTTGCATACTTAAATATTGTTTAATCTCATTGCTTAAAGATTCCAATAATGAATGTAGTATCTTAGGATCTTTATATAACATTTTTTTGCTTTTTTCATAGCTTTTGCTACCACTGCCTTCTATCATATATGTAGCAAGAGTCCAAGGTGCACCGCTAAAACCTATTAATGCTTTGTCTTTTGGCAACTTATCACGAACAGATTTTACACATTCATATACATAGTCAAGTCGTTTGTATGCCTCATCTTTCAGCATCTTCAATGATTCTATATCTTTAATAGTCTGTAAGAATCTTGGTCCAAACCCCTCTTCAAATTCTATGTCAAGTCCCATTTCATGCGGTATTACCAAAATATCACTAAATAAAATTGCTGCATCAACATCAAGTATATCTATAGGTTGCAATGTTACCTCTGTTGCTAAATCCACTCTTTTGCATAAATCAAGAAAATTTTTAGCTTGCTTTCTAACTTCTTTGTATTCTGTTAAATATCTCCCTGCTTGTCTCATCATCCATATGGGAGTGTATGGCGTTTTTTTTCTAAAACACGCATCGATAAATATCATTTTTACCCTTTGTAATAATTTATTGTATTTTAATATAATATTACTTGCGTGGAGTTAATGTATTATTACACAAATATCCTAAAACTAGGTTTAATACCCAATGTTACTAAAATTATACAATCCCTTAATTGTAAAAAAATCATAGACATAACTACACGCTATCACATTGTGGAATTTTGCTATTTTGTATTATGAGTTCAACAATGAGCTTATATTTTTAGTTATACTTATTAAAACATTTAAGCACGATAAACAAACATATACGAGTTCTAATATCGCAAACAAAATTTAAGTCAAAATGATATAATAGATCTACAACATATAAATAATTCAGCCAAGTTAGCTTTGACAATATAACTTGTTTAACTGATACTATCCAGATATGCTTAACCTTTTTCTACCTTTCGCTCTTCTTGCATTAATAACTCTTCTACCATTTTTTGTTTTCATTCTAGCACGAAAACCATGTGTTCTTTTTCTTGGTGTATTATGTGGTTGATAGGTACGCTTCATAACTTTTACCTTTTTAAAATGAATTAAAGTAAGCGTAAGATTATAGCATATTTTTTGCTTTTTCAGTAAATGCGATAATGGTTTAGCCAAATTAATATCAATCTATAAGAATATACCATTTTGTTAATCATACTAGATTGCTTATATATTACAAAGTGAGTGATTTATAAGTTATTTTAAGAGGTAATATTAATTTGCTGACAAGGCTTTAATTATGTTAAACTATCTATTCTTTTAGCCTTTTTATTCTTGCACCTAGATTATTAAGTTTTATTTCTAATTGTTCATAACCCCTATCTAAATGGTAGATTCTATGAATTTTACTTGTTCCTTTTGCAACAAGTGCTGCAAGTACTAAAGCAGATGAGGCTCTTAAATCTGTTGCCATTACATCAGCAGCTATTAGATTATTTTTACCATTAATTTGTGCTACATTGCCACTTATTGTTATATCAGCACCAAGCCTTTGTAATTCATTTACATGCATAAATCTATTTTCAAACAATGTCTCTTTAATAACACTAGAGCCTTCACATTGTGTGCTTAAAGCCATAAATTGTGCTTGCATATCTGTTGGGAATCCGGGATACTCTGTTGTGGTAATGTTGAATGGTTTTGGAGGTTTTTCACATTGATATAATTCCATTTTGTTGTAATTCATATCGTGTGTAAGTTTGGTCTCAAAGCCTATCTCTTTTAATTTTAAGGTTATACTTTCAATATGTTCTTCTACAACATCAAGCAAAGTTATATGTGAATTTGTAATTGCCCCAACACAAAGGTATGTGCCTGCCTCGATTCTATCTGGTATAACCTTGGTTGGTTTAAATTCTAAAAGCTCCCCATTAGTCCCATCAACAATGATTTCTGATGAGCCTGCACCTTTTATGGATAGTCCCGCATCTTGTAGTGTTTTACATAATTGCATTACTTCTGGCTCTTTTGCTGCATTAATAATTCTTGTCTTACCTTTTGCAAGACTTGCTGCCATAATTACATTACTTGTGCCTGTAACAGTTATTTTGTCAAACACAATATCTGTTCCAACTAATCCATCCTTCGCATTTGCTAATATATATCCGCCCTTTATTTCTATGTTTGCACCAAGCTGTTGCATAGCCTTTATATGCAAATCAACAGGACGGGCACCAATCGCACAACCACCGGGCAAACTTACTTCACAATGTCCAAATCTAGCTAATAATGGACCTAAAACAAGTATAGATGCTCTCATTTTTCTAACTATATCATACACTGCTTTTGTATGATTCACATGTAATGTGTTGATAATTCTTTGTCCATGTCCTTGTGAATCTACATTCGCACCAAGCATAGTTAATAACTTAATAAAAGTATTAATGTCAGCTACTTCTGGTAGGTTACTAAGTTGCATATCGTTCTTAGCTAGTAAAGATAACGCCAACAATGGGAGTGCAGAATTTTTTGAGCCTGATATTTTTACACTACCACTTAGTTTAAAGCCACCTTCTATTTCTAAATAATCCATATATACCCTTTGTAAGTTTATTATACATCTATTGTACCATATTTTGTTTGCTTATATCACATAATAATTTTTATACTATATGATGTGTATTTGTAGAATAAGTTAGCTGGTGTCCCGAAAGGGATTTGAACCCATGACCTTAAGATTAGGAATCTTACGCTCTATCCAGCTGAGCTATCAGGACATTTATATTTAAATAAAAAATAGATGGTGCCGAAGGTCGGACTCGAACCGACACAAGGTTGCCCTTACTAGATTTTGAGTCTAGCGCGTCTACCAGTTTCACCACTCCGGCGACAACTTGTGAAGTCAAGAATCCCATTCATATCATATATAAATGGTGCGCTGAGTGAGACTTGAACTCACACGGATTTCTCCGCCACCCCCTCAAGATGGTGTGTCTACCATTCCACCACCAGCGCAAAAGCACGATTAAATCGTGCTATTTTCAAAGTTTAGCTATCAATATAACCTTATAGATAAGGATTAACAAACATAGCAATAATTGCAAACACAAGAGTATAAATTACTTGTGCCTCTATCAACGCTATAGCTATAAACATTGTGGTTTGTAGCTTAGCACCAAGTGCTGGGTTTCTAGCTGTTCCAGAAATGGCAGCAGCAGCAGCATGTCCCATGCCGATTCCGCCACCTAATGCAGCAATACCTAGCCCAACAACACCAGCCAAAATAGAAAGAGCCATTACTAAATCAGCACCAGTAATATTATCTCCAACACTAGCCTTAACATCTGCAGCTAATGCAAAACCAATACAGGTAAAAAACAAAACCAAGAGTTTTTTCATAATAATTCCTTTACTAAAAATATGCTAAATTTCGGATATGCCCCCTACTCAAAGCATAGGCGTTATTGTATCTATAAATACCTTAAAATATACTTATAAATTTATAAAGAAAAGTGTATAAACAAAATATTGAATAAAGTTTTTGAAACAAGAAAAATCAGATATAAATTTTTAGGTGTTCTAATTTTTAAAAACTATTCAAGAATATTTATTTAGAATTGCTCTAATATTTGTTTTATTGGGATACAATTCATAGCTATAGTTTAAATATGTTATTATAAAATAGTTCATTTTTTAGTATATATAAAAGAAATTTATTAAAATATTGATAGTTTTATAATTTAATAAATTATGTACTTATATGTGTAATTCTTGTATATAATTGCATATATCCATACTTATATCAAGTTTGCTGCCTTTTGTATATCTTTGTGAATCTTTTGTTAGTATATATAGCTCATTGTGTGTATTTCCAAAACTCATATTATCCTTTGTTATTATGTTTAAACAAATCATACTGCATTGTTTTGATATAAGTGCATTGATTGCATTTTGTTTTGCATTCTCCGTATCGCATTCCGCCTTAAATGCAATCTTTACTAGATTTTTCATTGTTAGAGATTTTAAAATGTCTATATTTTCGTGTAGTTCTAACATCATTTTATCACCTATATCTTTTTTCTTTAATTTACCCTCTTTTTTTGTTGGTATGTAATCGCTGATTGCTGCTGCCATGAAAAGATATGTTTTTGTATTTCCATGTATATTTTTTATAATGGATTCATAATAGTCCTTTGAGCTAACAACATTTATAATATTTATGCTTTTTGGTAGATTAATTGGTATCTTGGAGCTTATAAGTGTTACATTAGCCCCAAAGTAATATAGAGCTAGTGCTAAGTTGCAAGCTTGTAAGCCACTTGAATTGTTGCTAATATGTCTTATGGAATCTATTGCCTCACTACTGCCGCCACCTGTTATAATTACATGCTGGTTTTCCCAGTATGATTTTTTTTGCAATGCTTTTTTGATTTCAAATAATATTTCTTCTATATCTGCCATAGCTCCATTACCAACATCACCACACGCAAGAGAACTATATCTTGAATCTATTATTGTATATCCGTATTCTTTCAAGATTCTAATACTATTTTGCGTTGCTTTATTTTCAAGCATAAAGGTATTTGCACTAGGTGCTATTATTTTTGGTATATTTGGGAGAGCTAAAGCACAGGATAAATATATATTGTCTGCTATGCCATGTGATAATTTATTAATACTATTTGCACTAGCTGGTGCAAATAAAGCTAAGTCAGCCCATTTTGCATATCCTATATGATTTAATGGTGGCTCATGTATATTGCTATTAAAACTTGTATCATGTATTGTCCAATTTTCATTATCATCATGCAATAAAGTTGTATTGCTTAATGTTTCAAAACTCAATGGTGTAACAAATTTTAATGTATTTTTTGTAGCGATAACTCTTACTAAAGCCCCCTCTTTACGCAATAAGCGAATAAGAGTCAAAATTTTATACACCGCAATAGATGCACTAACAAAGATTAGAATCTTTTTATCTTTTAGCATAATAATCCTTTAATAAGATATAAAACTAACACCATATTTTATTGTCTTTATAGAACAATAGATTATAAATCATAATGGTTAAGTATTTGTTATTTAAGAATTCATATATTGTATATTTATGTTTTACAATATATATTTCAGAACAATTTTTTCTTGTTATTGATAAGGATAGGGCTTTATAATTAATGTATGCGTTAAGCAATTTGTTTTAATAATATAGCTAAAAATTGCTTATTAAAAGTTCTCTACCCTTTTGTGCTCTGTCTTGCTTTACATTATTCATTCCGTATTGCAAACTCCATTCTTTAACATGAAAGTCTTTATAAAGTTCTCTTATAAATTCACTATCATCATAGGTTAGTAAGAATCTGTGTTTAGTTTGCCTTAAAAGCCTATTTAAATGGTGATGATTGAAATTAATGTGTAAATCTCCATTTTTACCATATAGCTTTGATTTTGTAGCACTAAAATATGGTGGATCTAAAAATATGAAAACATTATCCCCATTTTTTTGAATCATATTTTCATAGCTATCGCAAGAAAACTTAAAATTTTTAATGATATTTGCTACATTGTATAATCTGTCTATGCTGCTTAAAGTAAATCTGTATTGATATGCTTTTTGTGAAAATCCTCCACAATCAAGTAATCCAGAAAATGTAATGCGATTTAATATAAAAAAATCTATGGCTCTTTGAAAATTATCAAATACTACATTTTCTCTAGTACTATTTCTGCGATTGATAATATCACAATATAAGGTTCTACCATCTTTGTAGTTATTTTTTGTATTTTTAATTGCATCTATAAGCTTTTTGCAATCTGTTTTTAAAATTTCCCAAAAGCAATATAAATTATAATTTAAGTCATTTACAAAAAAAATATTTTTTTTAATAGACATATCAATGTTATGAGTTTGTGCTACAAAAAGCCCAATACTACCACCACCAAAGAATGGCTCTCTATATTCTAAAAAATCAAAAGGTATATAGTCTCTCAGAAATTTGATTGCTCTTGATTTACCGCCAGGATAACGCAGTGGCGTTTTTACTAATGGTTTAGTTTTCAATTGTGTCATTGTTTATCCATATTTCAAAATTATTTATTTTAGCCTCTTTATTTAGGTTTGCAAGCATAGAATTCTGAATCTTTGAAAAAGCATTTTTGCTTAAGAAAGATTCTATTGTATTGCTTGGCAATGTAATTTTGTCTTGTAAAACATCTGAAGTTAGCCTTAATATAACTTTAAATCTCTTATATCCATCAATAGAATCTAGGTTGTTGTAAAGCATGAGTTTTAAAAGTCCATCTTTTATGTCATCACTGCTTGGTAGTAGAGAGGTCTTACTATGTTTGCTTTCACATATATATAACATATTGTCTCTGTATATTACATCATCAATAGTAAAAAAATATTGTCCACCTAAGTAATTTTGTATTGTTATCTTTGTTTTGGTTCCTATACCTACATGTTCTTTTGGTTGTATTGTTAAAGATTCTCTATTTTGAGCCCGCATTGCTTTGTTTCTTGAAAAATTCATAAATGAATCCTTATCTTGTGTAATTTTTTCGATAAATTTATCAATATTTTGTATATTATGAAGTTGAATATTTAAAGTATGTGCAATATTTGTATAAGCAGTTTTTGCAAGCATGCCAATACAATGTACTTTATTTAATTCTTTAAGATTCCAGTGCAATGCACTTTGATGATAAATACTCAATTCATCTAATTTTCTTTGAATATGCTTGTTATTGAAATATTGTTTAGTTATTTTATTTTCTATTTTTGTATGTTTTTGTGCGTTATCATAAAATCCTATAATTACATAAATATTAAGCAAACTCATTAATGAAATAGTATCCCATTGTAGATAATCCATATCACCACTTATACCTTCATCTTTAAAAATTGGTATAATGGTTATAACTTTATTTGCTAAAGAATCAAAAGTGTCATATATCCTTGCATATGGATATGAACGAGTTCTTTTAGGGCTTACCCATTTGCTTATTGCAAAAACTTTATTTTTATAATTCAACAAGCATTTGCTAGGTAATGTGTTAATATCTTTATAATCAAAATTTTCTAATTCTTCTTCATACATTTTTTTGTAAGAAAAATTCTTTATGCTTGCTTGTAACATCATATTGCCTCATTTATTTTAGGTTCTTATTATACTAAAATTACTTGCATAAAGCCTTTCTATAGAGTGTAAATTTTATGATATTTGAGTTTTATATGGTAAGTTACAATTTTGTAGTAGGCTAGATTCTATAAAACATGGTTATACCCATTTATTAATTCGTTGCCTAATTGTGATGTAAAATTTTCTTGATTTGTAATTATTTCTATTATCTTACCATCTTGCATTAATATAATGTTTTGACAAAATTCTTGTGCTAATGATATATCATGAGTGATAAATAAAAATGAACTTGAATTTTTACATTGCAATGATACAAGTAAATCTAGCACTTTTTTTTGTGTAGCATAATCAAGCCCTGATGTTATCTCATCTAATAATGCAAATTTAGGTTGTACTAAAAGCATGCGAATAATGCAGATTCTTTGTGCTTGTCCGCCAGATAACATTGTTGGGTAATAATATAGAATTTGTTTTGGTAAATCTAGGGAATCTAAAAAAGGTAGAATCATTTGCAATTGCTCTTGTGTATTTTTGATTGCAAACAAATTTATTAATGGTTCTTGTAGGCTTTGAAAAATATTTAATCTAGGGTTAAGAGAACTGATTGGATCTTGAAATAATATTTGAACTTGTTTGTAAAAATTTCTTTTTTGCATAAGTGTTTTTGTTTCAACCTTAATGCCATTTAATAGGATGTCTCCGCTTGTTGGTTTTTGTATTTGTGCTATGATTCTAGCAAGTGTGCTTTTACCGCATCCGCTAGGACCAATCAATGCAGTATTTTGTGCATAATCTATATTAAGGTTTATGTTGTTTAGAATCTGTTTTTGTATTTTTTTAAATAAAGTATTGTATGCGTAATGATGGTATATATTTCTTACTTCTAATAGCATATGTTACCTTTTTAAGCCTGCTTGCAATAAATTCAAGTATCTATTCACAAGTCTTTTTGAATATTCATGTTTAACTTCGTGTATTTGTATTTTAGGTGTTAATTTAAATTCCTCGTGCATTTTACCATTTTCAATAACTATTATCTTGCTTGCTATTTTTGAAGCTACTTCTATATCATGTGTTATTAATAATATACCAAGCCCTTTTTGTGTTTGTAATCTTTTTAAAATCTTTAATATTTTATATTGTGTTATTAGATCAAGATCTGTTGTTGGTTCATCAGCTATTATAAATGGTGCTTTTGTTAGCAAGGCTAATGCTATCATTACTCTTTGCAACATGCCACCACTCATTTCAAACGGATACAAATTCAATATACTTATATCTAGTCCTACTTCTTTTAGGGTAGATTCTATATATTTTTCATTCCATTTAACATTAATTGCTTTAATGCTTTCTTTTATATGTGATTTCATTGTATATAATTGATTAAAACAAGTTCGTGGATTTTGCATAATATTTGCAAATATCTTTCCTCTAGCTTTATGTGTTTCTATTTCTTTATTGTCTAGTAAAATTATGCCGCTTGTCTTTACTAAATTATTTGGTATTAATCCTTGTATCGATAAGGTAGTCAATGTCTTTCCACTTCCACTACTACCAAGCAAAATAGTTATATCATGACTTTCTATATAAAAATTAATATTATCTAATAATATTTTATCTCCATGCTTTAAAGTTAGATCTTTTATATCTAATCTCATATTTGCCCTTAATGTAAATTCTTTAAATCTAAGTCAAAATAATCTCTCAAACTATCGCCCAACATATTAAATAGTGCCACACATATAAATAATGCAAAACCCGGATAAATTAGCAACTCTGGATTACTCCATATAAAATCTTTAGAATCACTTAGCATAACTCCCCATTCTGCCTGCGGCGGTTGAACTCCCAATCCCAAAAATGATAATCCTGCTATATGCAACATAATATGCCCTATATCCATTGTAGCCAACACAAGACATTGTGTAATAATTGGTACTAGCATATTTCTTTTAAAATTCTGCCATGGGCTTGCACCATATACGCGTGATAATATTACAAATTCTTTATTCTTTAATGTAAGCACAATACTTCTTACAATCCTTGCATACCAAGCCCAATGAGTCAATGCTATTGCCAATATAACATTTTCTAGCCCTGCACCTAAAATTCCAACTAAAAATAACGAAAAAATAATTGTTGGGAGACTTAAAAATAAATCACAAATACGCATAATGATTCTATCAGCATTGCCACCAAAGAAACCTGCTATACTGCCCATTAAAATACCGCACAATAAAACAAGAAGTATAGTAATGCCAACAGATAGTAAAGATATTCTCGCTCCGCACACTATTCTTGTAAATATATCTCTACCTAATTGATCTGTGCCAAGCAAGTGAATTGAGCTAATACCGGCGAATTTATTGTCTAAATTTATAGAATCTGGTGAATATATCATATATATTGGTGCAATAGATATAAATATTATAAGCACAATAATCATAAAAAGTGAGAATCTACCCATAAAAGATAATTTTTTATTGCATTGATTAATTGATTTCAAATTCAATCCTTGCTTTATAAGGCATGTGTATATTCTATATTTTTTCTTATACGCGGATCAAGAAAAGCATATAAAATATCTACAATCAAATTACATAAAGAAAATACAAGGCACATAATAATTACAAAGCATTGAATTATGGGGTAATCATGATTTGCTATACCTTGAATGCTATAGTATCCAATACCGGGTATAGCAAATATACTTTCTATAATCAAAGCCCCGCCTATTAACTCCCCTATATACATTCCAAATGAGGTTACAACGGGCAACATAGCATTATAAAAGATATGCTTAATTGTTATTTTTGTTTTGCTTAATCCACGCATTGAAGCATAAATAATATGTCGTTCTTTTGATACTTCAAGCATATTTGCTCTAATCAAACGAATATTAATGCAAATTGACATAAGGGCTATGCTTATGGAGGGCAATATAAAGGACTTATAGTCTTGAACACCAAGAGATGGTAGCCAATTTAGAGTCAATGAAAATAACATAATAAGCAAGAAAGCAAGCCAAAAGTTTGGGATACAAACGCCAATAAAGCAAAAAAACCTTATTATAAAATCTGGTATTTTATCTTTATAATATGTGGATATTATACCCAATGGAATAGATATAAGCAAAGTTAGTAAAAATGAAAATATAGTTAATATAATCGTATTTGGTAGATAATATAAAAAATCACTTATTACTTCTCTATTTGTCATATATGATTTACCAAAGTCAAATTGAATAGCTTTTTTTAACCATAAAATATATTGTGTTAAAATAGGCTTATCCAATCCAAACTCCTTAGATACTTCCTGTATTACCTGTGGAGTTGATGTTAGATTAGCATTTATGATATATAGGGATACTGGATCTGTATTGTTTAGTCTTAATAAATAAAATATTATAAATGAAGCCAAAAATAGCATGGGAATTATAGCTAAGATTCTATAAGCAATATATTTTATCATTACTCATAAAACTCCCAAAATGGTATCTCAAAGGCATGTATATCAGGGGCAATACCCTTTATGCCACTTCGTGATACAACCTTATTTGTGTCATATGTTAAAGGTATGTAAATTTGTGTTTCATAAATCATATCAAGTAAATTCTCCATTTTATTTGATAACTCTTTTTCCTTTTTATCATTTTTATAATCTACATTGCTTGCTTGCAAGTCATATGCACTTTGTATTATATCTTGTATTGCTTTGTCGATTAGTGGTTTTTGTTTTAGCGGCTTTTGTGCTATGTAGTCAATATGCCCTTCATTTCTCATTGAATTAAGAAATGTAAATGGCTCATATGGTATCCCCCATGTTTGACTAAAGCATATATCAAAATTACCTTTTAATCGTTTGTTTTGATATATGCTTATTTCATTTGGTATCAATTGTAAAAAGATTCCAATATCCTTTAATTGTGCTTGCAGTATTTCTGCTATTGCCTTTTGTGTTGGATTGTTTGCTATAAAATTTATATTTAGAGTTATTTTTTTTTCATCTTTATATAAGTATCCATCGTCCTTATATGTATATCCTAACCTTTGTAGTTTGTCTTTAGCCAATTTCTTGTTATATTTTGTTGTTTTGTAGTTTTTTGGTGTTGAATATGGCATATTTGGTGAAAATAGATATGGTGCTACATTTTGATAACCATAATATACATGTTTTACAATCTTTTCTTTATCAATTGCTAAAGCTATTATTTCTCTAAAATCTTTTGATTCTAAAAATCTATTATATGGATTAAGTACTAATGTCGTGGTAAATATAGGAGGGCTTATAAATGATTGAAATTTATTAGATTTAGCAATGTCTTTAAAAATTTCAATTGGAATTTCATTTGAACCATAAATTAAATCTATTTGATTTGTTCTCAATGCTATAAGTTTGGAATTAGAATCAATAATAACCTTTGTGATTATTTTATCAAAATAGATTCCATTATATCTTTGTTTATCCCAATAATTTGGATTTTTACTAAATGTATCGCTAATACCCATTTTTGTATCAGTAATCATATATGGACCCGTGCCTATCTGTCCTTTTGGTTTATTTTTTAATAAATCTAAGTCGTTTGGAAACATACTAGGGGCTAGGAATCTAAAAGGACGAATTAAAGATAACTCGTTTAATGTCGCTAAATAAGGTTGTTTTAAGCATAAGGCAATAGTGTATTCATCAATCACTTTTACATAATCTATAAGCATAACTAATGCTGACCATGAATGTTTCGCACGATTAAGTAAAATTGATTTAAAATTCTTTTCTACAGCATATGAATCAAATTTTTCTCCATTTGAAAATGTTACATTTTTTCTTAAATGAAAAATATATGTTTTGCCTTGATCTTTAATCTCCCATGAGTTAGCTAGAAATGGTACTATTTTGCCATTTCTATCTGTTTTTACAAGTCCCTCATAAATCATATTTTGTGCGTATAGTTGGTTTTGATAGCCTTGTGGATTCATATCGCCAACATTTTGTGATACTGCCACATACAAAATATTCTCTGCCAACACTAATTTAATATTACATAATAAAAACATAAAAAGTATTATTCTTTTAAGCATAGTAACCCTAGTAGCGTAAGTAGTATATAAACACAATTATAACTAAAAAGTATTACAAAGTAAATGTTTGTAATACTGATTATATATTTTTACATTCATAGCATTAGATTAGATATAATATTAATGGGGATAGTGTATATGATTTGAAGGATTAAAATGAATAAACAAGGTAATATAAATTTTACACATTTACATCTACATACAGAGTATTCATTACTAGATGGTGCAAATAAACTTGATGTATTAGCAAAGAAAATAAAAGAGCTAGGTATGGATAGTGTAGCGATGACTGATCATGGAAACATGTTTGGTGCTGTTGAGTTTTATAAAATTATGAAAAAGTATGGAATAAAGCCCATAATTGGTATTGAGGCATATATACATAATAAAGAGGAGCTTGATGACAGAACACAAAATAGTCCTAAATTTCATGTTTGTTTATATGCAAAGAATGAGGAAGGATATAAAAACTTAATGTATCTTTCAAGCCAAAGTTTTATAAAAGGATTCTATCGCACTTCAAGAATTAACAAAAAGATTCTAAGGCAGTATTCAAAAGGCATAGTTTGTTCATCTGCTTGCCTTAATGGTGAAGTAGCATGGAATCTAAATATCGGTAGCTACATGGATAATAAGAAAAGAGAAAAGAAAATTATCATGGGAGCGAAAGGGTATGATGGAGCAAAAGAGGCGGTATATGAATATCAAGATATTTTTGGTGAAGACTTTTATATAGAGATTATGCGACATGGCATAACAGATCAAAGATATATAGATAATGATTTATTGCGTTTGAGTTTAGAAACAGGGGCTAAATTAATTGCAACAAATGATGCACATTATACTAACAAAGAAGATTCTAGTATGCAGGAAGCAGCAATGATGATTGCTATGGCAACAGATATAAATGATCCAAAGAGATTAAAGCATACGGTAGAGGAATTTTATATAAAAAGCCCTAGTCAAATGCTTGATTTATTTATGGATATTCCTGAGGCAGTCTATAATACAAGTGAAGTTGCTAATAAATGCAATTTAGTAATAGATTTAAAAGATGATAAAAATCCACCTACACCACCTAGTTTTAAATTTGCATATGAATATGCTAAAAATGAAGGTTTGAGTATAAATGATGAGAGTGAATATTTTATATATAAGTGTAAAGAGGGATTAAAAAAGAGATTAGAACAAGTAGATTCTAGTAAGCATGCTATATATCATGCTAGATTACAAGAAGAGATGGATATTATAACAAAAATGAAATTTCCCGGATATATGTTAATAGTATGGGATTTTATAAATTATGCAAAACAAAATAGGATTCCAGTAGGTCCGGGTAGGGGGAGTGCTGCGGGGAGTCTTGTAGCATATAGCTTAAATATAACAGATCTAGATCCAATTAAATATGATTTGCTTTTTGAGAGATTCTTAAATCCAGATAGAATCTCAATGCCAGATATTGATACAGATTTTTGTCAAAGAAGAAGATCTGAAATGTTTGATTATATGCGTGATAAATATGGTGAATATAATGTAGCACAAGTTATTACTTTTGGTAAAATGCTAGCTAGAGGCGTAATTAGAGATGTTGCTAGAATCTATGGTATGCCAATAAAAGATGCAGATAAATTTGCAAAACTAATACCAACAAAACTTGGAATCACATTAAAAAGTTATGAATCAAATGGTAAGGTAATTGATGGTGCATATGAGTTAGAGCCTCGCATAAAGGAATTAATAGAAAGTGATGAACTAGCTAGAAAAGTATGGGAAATGGCATTGCGTTTAGAAAAACTCAATAGAAACACAGGCAAACATGCAGCTGCTTTAGTTGTAGATTCACAAAAAGAATTATGGCACAAAGTACCTTTATATGTTAGTGAACGCACAAAAGGCGTCATGGTAACGCAATATTCTATGAAATATCTTGAACCAGTAGATTTGATTAAATTTGACTTCTTAGGATTGAAAACACTAACTGTTATACAAGATACACTAGATATTATAAAAGATACAAATAATGAAGATATAAACCTATCATTACTTGATGTTAATGATGAAAAAGTATATAGGACATTAAGAAGTGGTAATACTCTAGGCGTATTTCAATTAGAATCAAGTGGTATGCAAGAATTTAACAGACGCTTGCAGCCAAGTGGCATTGATGATGCGATAGCGCTTTTAGCCCTTTTTAGACCCGGTCCTATGGAAAGTGGGATGAGTGATGAATACATAGATAGAAAACATGGTAGAAAAGAGGTTTCATATACATTTAGTGAGTTAGAGCCGATACTAAAAAGTACTTATGGTGTTATTGTATATCAAGAACAAGTTATGCAAATAGTACAAGTTATAGGTGGTTTTACATTAGGTGAGGCAGATTTAGTTCGTAGGGCTATGGGTAAAAAAGATGCTAGGATTATGGAACAAAACAAGGCAAAGTTTGCAGATGGAGCACAAAAAAACGGCTTTGATAGAATAAAAGCAGAAGAATTGTTTGATCAAATTGCGAAGTTTGCAGAATATGGATTCAATAAATCTCATTCAGCAGCCTATGGAATCTTAACATTTCAAACCGCTTATCTAAAGACATATTTTGAGCATGAATTTATGGCAGCAATGCTAACAAGCGAAAGCCATAAAGTAGATTCAGTTGCGACATATATTGATGAGGCAAAAGCTATGGGTATTGAGATATTGCCTCCACATGTAAATACTTCTCAAACAAATTTTTCAGTAATAATTGATAAAGATGGAGTTAAAAAAATTGTATTTGGTTTAAATGCTATAAAAGGTGCTGGTGAATATGCACTTAAAAGTATTATAGAAGATAGAAAAAAGCATGGCAATTTTGCTAACTTAGAGGACTTTATAGCAAAGGCAGATTTTAAAAAAATATCTAAGAAATCATTAGAGCCATTAATAAAAAGCGGTAGTCTTGATAACTTGGGTTATACTCGTGCAAGTATGCTTGAAAGTATTGATTACATTTGTAATCTAGGGAGACGGATGTCAAGAGAAAAATCAGGTACATTTAGTTTATTTGGTGCTGAATCTTTTCGTTCAGCTATAGAAATACCACATTTAAAAGAATTAGAAAAAAGTATATTATTAGAATATGAATATGAAAGCATGGGGATATATGTAAGCGGACATCCTCTTGATGATTTTAAAGAAGAAATAGATTCTATAAAAAATGTTGTAAAAATTTCAGATTTAGAAAATATAGCAGATGGTTCTAATATTTTGATTATAGGTAAGATTGAAGATTTACAAAGAAAAATGAGTAAAAGTAATAGGACATATGGAACTGCAAAGATTATGGATTTTAGCGGTAAGCAACAATTGACGCTTTTTGAGACACAGCTAAATATACTTGATAACTATGATTTGAATAAGCCAGTCGGAATCCTAGGTAAATTAGAAAAAGAGGAATTTATAACAGATAATGAAGATGGGGGAGTTGAGGTAAATTATAAAACAGAGATAAGAGTTTTTGATATACATAATTTAGAATCTTGTAAAAATGTTAAGATAAGAGTAAAAAGAGAAATCAATAAAAAAAGTGTTGAAAATAAAGATAATGTAAAAGCAAGTAATAACTTAATGGACAATATATCAACACGCAATAATTATAATATGGAATCTTTACATAATGATGCTGTTTATGGAGATTCTATATTAGATGAATCAAATGGCATAGAGCCTTTAAATTTAAAGGCAGATATGGACGCAAGAAGTTCTTGTCTATGTGCTTTAATGGAAAATATGATAACAAAAGAACAGATAGATATAATAGCTAATTTAGCTAAGACCAGTCAAGGACATATAAGGTTTGGCATAGGATTTAAAGACAATAAAAAAGGCAAAACTTTTATATTTGAAAGTGATATATGTATAGATGAGAATATAAAAGATAAAATTAGTAGCATATTACCTCAATGTGAGTGGAAATATATAGCAATATAAAATATTAGTTCTTTTATATTAGCTAATACATGTAGTTAATTTAAGTATATCACAACTTTTAATATAACCTATGTTTAATACGATTTTAAATAACTTAAAATACACAAATATTTATTTGCAGTAAAGATTGACTATAGAATCTAGTATTATTTAAGCAATAAAATTTATGTAATATTGTATAAATTTTATAAAAATATCACATACAAATAATAACCTTATGATAAAACATAATATAAAACTTATTGCAATGCAATGTGATAGAAACACAAAACTATTTTATTCATTGTAGTTTAAATGCTTTCATTCAAGTTAATCTAAGCACAATAACGACAGGCTCAATGAAGTTTGTGCCTATATTATCTATCATTTACAATATATAGATATAGAGCTAGTAATGCTCTAATGGAGTAGATAATTTATTTTAGTGTTGTTTCTATATCTTTTTTAATTTTTATAATCTCTTCTATTATGCTAGGTGAGCCTCTAAGTAAAGAATGCAGTTCTAAGAAATAAACATTATTGTTATTTATAGCTTTTAGGTATTTAAATGAAGTGTTTGATTTTACTAACTCATCTTTACTGGCTATTCTCAAACCATATAAAATTATATCTGGATTTTTAGATACTAGATATTCAGTATCAAGGATAGATTGTCTGCCAATCATATGTTTTCCTATGTTATTAATACCAATAGTTTCTAATATATCGCTAGGTAAAGTATCCCCGCCAAATACCATAAGCGGTGTAGCACTATATATAAATATACCGCTTTTGTTTATAGGTTTTGCCTTTATTTTCTCTATCTTTTCCATAAATTCCTTAGCGACAATTTTAGCCTTATCTTCTCTATTTGTCATTTTGCCAAGTGTTAATATGTTATCATGTATTTGTTGTAATGTGTTAGCGGGTAATTCCTTTGTTATTATTCCATACTTTTCTAATTGATCTTTTAGCCCCATACTATATGATGTTAGTATTACAATTTTTGGTTTTAGATTCAATATTTTCTCAAGATTTGGTTGAGTGAAAGTTCCAACAGTATCAAGTTTTGAGGTTTTATCTACAGGCTTTAAATTACCCATAGATGGCACAGCAATAATTTCCTCTTCAGCTCCTATCATATACAATATTTCTATACTTGCAGGATCAAGAACTACCATACTTTTAGCATTACAAAAACATATAATGAAAACAAATAAAAAAAGTTTTTTCATAGAATATCTCCAAAAAATAAGAATAGATACTATTATATCATAAAATATTAGAATATATAAATATAAATTATTTACTTGTATAATTTACTATATTCAATGTCTTTTAGGTATATTGCATTATAAATTTAATCGATATATTAGATATTTTAGTATGGATAAAAATTATTTAATTATCAATTTATTTTATATTTTATATCGTATTTTGTAATATCACTATATAATTTATATTAAAATGTATATTTTTGTTATAGTAGTGTTAAATATGTATTTTACGATTTATTTTGCTGGAATTATCGTATAAATGTATATTTACACTTCTATAAGATTCCATTCTTTTGGGTAAAAATCTGCCATTCTTTCTTTTGTTGAGCTTATAAAAACTTTTGATGGTGCAATAATAGTTTTTTGTGGATTATTTATAAGATATGCAGCCCACCAACTAAATGTAGAATTGGCTATAATTGCATTTTTGCATGAACGCATTAATTCAATTTCTTCAAATGCGTTGCCCTCATCATTTTTATCAATGAAATCAAAAGTAGCTTGGTTTATCAATGCCTTATCAATGTTTTTTAAAAATTCTTGCTTACACCATTTTATATCATTACTAAAAATAAATATATGTGGCTTTGTAAGTTTTTTACACATAATGCTTAATGCTTCATTATAATATTTGCTAGAAAGCTGTATATATCCTCTATCTTTTAATAGCAAATAATCTCCTCTCCTAATATGCAAAAAAACGCTTTGTTCTGTATCCAATATCATCTCTTTTATATTCAAGATTTCTTTGGATAAATTGCTTTTAGCTTTAAATTCATTAGCAATGTGATCTTTTATAGAATCTATATATGTTAAACTTTGAAAGAAACCAGAAAAATAGGAATTATCATAAAAAAATGGTTTGTCTTCTTTCATTTTTTCTACAAGCTTTAAATCATCATTAATATTAAACTTATAAGGATTTTTTCTAAAAGGCTTTGGCATAAACTTATTTATCTTTTTTTTAAGCAAGAAATTACTATCATGTGTTTTAAAAAAAAGCCTAGAATCAAAGTTTTCTATAATAGGTATAGAGATATTGTAATTTGTTAATTCTAGTTTTCTAGTTGTATCTTTTGCTATTCCATTGTCAAATGGCTTAATATTTTTTATACTTTCAAACCATGATGTATCTAAGCCTACTTCATAACCTTTTTGTTTCAACAACATAGCAAAGGCATAAACAAACATTTGATTACCAAGCCCACCATCTATCTTAACAACAAGCATAAACACCCTTTTTTAGTTAAGATTATAGCAAAAATACAAACTAAAAGCAGTTAGCAAATAAACAACAGCTATTTAAGACAGATAATATTATAACGAGATAGAATCTGTATTATGATAACTTTTTAATACCTGTGTTACTCTTTTCTCTTGTTTTTCTGGTCGTAGTTTTCTTTGTTGCTGGTTTTACTGACTCATCAGATAGTTTCTCTGTTAGTGTTTGAGTGTCTAGCCCTTCTAATGCACTAGCAAAGTCATCAAGCATATCACCTGTAGTTGAAAATTCACTTACTTGCTCTTTTACTTTCTTTGGTTCAAGATTATAAATAGTGCTATATGCCCTTTTTAAGAAAGCCTCGTTCCCTTTAGAGAATTGATAAAAGCATAAAGCTTCCATACCTCTAGATCTTATTTCGCTAGCTAATACCCCAAATTCACGATAATTTGAGGCAATTGCTATGCTATCATATTTGCTTGAATAAAGCGTCTTTGATACATCAACGCTCAAACGCATATTTATGTTAGCTTGACTACTACCTATCAATATTCTAAAATAATCTTTTTCTAATCTACTATACCAAGAGTCAAGATTGTCTTTTGTAGTATAAGCCCTCTTAATGCAAACATTATAGCCTTCACTTTGTAAGTAATCAAAAATAACAGTCATAAATGCCACTTCAAGCCTATCACAATCAACAAATAAAGCTAGTTTTTTAGCCATTTTATCTCCTTTAGTTAAAGTAAAAATGATGATAAACTTCCATCATCTTTTTTGTATAATCATGCTTTGGGTTATGCAAAACTTCTTCCATAGCATCATATTCAACTATGTTTCCTTGAAAAACCACAGCAACATTATCACACATATGAGATACTACATTAATATCATGTGTGATTAGCATGTAGCTAAGATTAAAAGACTTTTGCATATTAGATAAAAGCTGTAAAATATTTTTTTGCACGAATTTATCTAACGCACTAGTGGGCTCATCAAGTATGAGGATTTCTGGACGCAAAACCATAGATCTAGCTATAGCTACTCTTTGCCTTTGTCCTCCGCTTAATTCGCTTGGATACCTATCAAGCAAATCTTTCTCCAATTCTAAGAAAGTAAAGATATTTTCTATATCTTTTTTTATATCTGCTTTATTTTTATTTTGTAGTAATAAGCCTTCAGCAACCAAATCTTTAACTCTAAATCGAGGATTCAAAGAGCTTGTAGAATCTTGAAAAACAATTTGCATTTTTTTACGCATTGATTTCAAATATGCTTTATCTACTTTTCCTTCGCAAGATAATTGTTTGTTAAAGTAAGAATCACTACCTTTAGTATCCATGAGATGAAGCACTCCTTGTGCTAGAGAACTCTTGCCGCTACCGCTTTCTCCTATAATACCCAAAGTTTCGCCTTCTTGCAATATTAAATTCACTTTTTTTGTAATTATAGAAAATTTGTTATTAAAAAAATTACTTTTTTTAACGCCTACACTAAAATCAGAAAGCTTCATTATAATACGATTATTTATACTCTTAGATTCCATTGCATTTTCTTTCATTGTTAGAAAATGTGCATCAAAGAGTTGTTTTGTATATGAATGTTTTCGATCACAATACTTACTAACTTGCTCTACTATATTGCCACTTTGCATAATAATGCTTTCATCGCATAAAAATCTTAGAATCCCCAAATCATGAGTTATAAATAATATAGATATACCCATAGCGTTAGATATGTTTTTTAATAGTTCTATGATTTGAAAACTTAAAAACGAATCTAACGCAGTGGTTGGCTCATCACATATAATTAACTTTGGATTGCCTATAAGTGCTATTGCTATTGATACCCTTTGTCTTTGTCCTCCGCTTAACTCATGCGGATAACGATCTAATAAATCTTGTTTTAATCCTAACTCATTACATAGATTAATAATTTTTTCTTTGCGTTCTTTAGAATCTAATATTAATTTATGTATTATTAGCACCTCTTCTATTTGCTTATATATCTTATGCAATGGATTTAATGAAGTTAATGTATCTTGTGGTATATATGAAATGTCTTTGCCTAAAATCTCTCTTAGTATATGTTTGTTATATGATATTGTATTTTTTGCATCATCTTTTTGCGTTAATAAATCAATCCCGTTGAATCTAATTTTGCCAGATTCTATTATAACATTATCATCAAGTCCCATTATGATTCTAGTTAGCATACTTTTGCCACTCCCGCTTTCTCCAGCAACGCCTAAGCGGTGTGCCTGCTTTACGCAAAATTCTATATTGTTTAATCTAAATGATTCTTTATTATTGGAATTGAAATGTGCATTTAGATTCTCAATTTGCAAAAGCATTGCAAAACCCCCAAACTCATATAATATTTTAGAAATAATATCATATATTTATGCAATTTTATTGAAATTAATATAAGTTTAGATCATATCATTTTGCACTATTTGCAATGATACTAAAATTTATCACAATAAAAGTCCTTTTGTATAAATCGTTATAAAAAGCTTTTGTTATCTTAATTATATAGACATTGATTTTTTAGCTTTCTTAATCTCTTGATTGCTATATGCAAGGCTGACAGGTTTTAGCCACTTATTAAATCTTTTTATGGTAAAATTTATCAAAATATTGGTTCTATTAAAAATATGTTTTAGCCACTTATTAAATCTTTTTATGGTAAAATGCTTTTCGCTTTCCCAAACCGATATGTCGCGTTTTAGCCACTTATTAAATCTTTTTATGCTATAATAATTACAGAGTTAGGTATGCAAGTTCCATTGTTTTAGCCACTTATTAAATCTTTTTATGCTATAATTTATAAAGTCTCTATAATCTACAAGTAATATGTTTTAGCCACTTATTAAATCTTTTTATGCTATAATTATCTTTATGTTCATGCTGCTCTAAAACCATGTTTTAGCCACTTATTAAATCTTTTTATGCTATAATTTTTTAAAAATAACAAACGAGAGTTTGGAGTTTTAGCCACTTATTAAATCTTTTTATGCTATAATCTACTTTTAAATTTATTGGGGTATTTTGGAGTTTTAGCCACTTATTAAATCTTTTTATGCTATAATTTCTAGGAATGATAAAAAAACAGGCAAAGGTTTTAGCCACTTATTAAATCTTTTTATGCTATAATTTAATGATTTTGTAGGAATACAAGAATCAGAGTTTTAGCCACTTATTAAATCTTTTTATGCTATAATAAAATAAAAAAAGCTATGAAAAGCTTTGGGGTTTTAGCCACTTATTAAATCTTTTTATGCTATAATTAGATAAAATAGATCCGTCTGCAAGTGGTGTTTTAGCCACTTATTAAATCTTTTTATGCTATAATCAACAATACACAAGTGATCGTAAGTTGTTAAGTTTTAGCCACTTATTAAATCTTTTTATGCTATAATCTAAAAAGTGGAACTAGTGATGAATCAAGTAGTTTTAGCCACTTATTAAATCTTTTTATGCTATAATACCTATCTTTTTAAAGGCGTATTATAGGAGTTTTGGTAAGGCATAGGATGCATAAATATATAGGTAGCATTGTATATAAATACTACATATATAGTAAAAAGTAAAAAATACCCTAGTATTATTGT
>JARHYT010000038.1 GCA_029264775.1 Helicobacter sp.
AATCATTAAAGAAGAAAATCTAGAAGTGATTTGGTATGATGAAGCACTTAAACCAATGCGAGCAGGTATTAAACATGATAAACAAAGAGATAAATATATCTCTTTTATCACTAATGCCAAAGCAGAGATTATAGAATGGAAAAATATTGAGTTTGATGGGGATAGATACAGTAAAACTTTTAAAGAAATACTTAACGATGAAAATATAGCCCTTTATGCTCTTATCAATCGTGCGAGAATGATTAAACAAAATAAGATAAGTTTTTATTAAATAAATAACTATCAAGTCAATAAATTATTAGGTAAATATTTATTAAGCGAATATTTATTAAGTAAATAAATTATTGAGTAAATAATTCCATCATAAATATTATACAATAGTGATTTGAAGTTATTGAGTGAATATTTATTAAGCAAATAAATTATTTTAGTAGTAACTCTTTTATGCTCAATTCGCAAAAAAAAGGTATAATACTCTGCACTATATTTATTTTTATACTAAGGAGCAGATATGCTAATATTACGCAAAGCAGAAGATCGCGGACATTTCAATCACGGCTGGCTTGATACCTATCATAGCTTCTCTTTTGCAGGATATTATGATAAGAAATTTATGGGTTTTAGTGCATTGCGTGTGATTAATGAGGATAGAGTAGAGCCAAGCAAGGGCTTTGGAACGCATTCACATAAGGATATGGAGATTCTCACCTATGTGCTAAGCGGAACAATTGCACATAAAGATAGTATGGGGAATGAAGAGCAAGTGCCTAGTGGAGAGTTTCAAATAATGAGTGCTGGAAGTGGTATTACGCATTCAGAATTTAACCTACTTGATAAACCCCTGCATTTTTATCAAATATGGATTATACCAAATGAGCTAGGAATCACGCCACGATATGAACAAAAAGCCTTTGATTCAAGCAAAAATAAAACACTTATTCTTTCTCCAAATGCGGAGCAAGATTCACTTAAAGTTTATCAAGATATGCGTTTATGGTTGTATAGAGATATTGCAAATGAAACTTTTAAGTTTGAAAGTGGGAGAAAAGCATATATTCAAGTAGTGCGTGGTAAGCTAGAGATAAGCTCACAACAAACACAACCTTTTTATATAGAAGCAAGTGATGGCGTAATGTGTTATCATGAATCTAGCTTTGAGCTTAAGAGTTTAGATTCAAAAAATGAAGTATTGATTTTTGACCTACCTTGAGATTAATATCTTTGTCTTAACCATTTGTTGAATCTTGCTACATAGCTCCTATTAATATAAGTCCTGATACTTCTTGTATGCTCCTATATTAGAAGATAATACTTTAATATGTCTTTGTTGGGGGAAAAGTAAGTTTAAAATCAAAGAATGCTAAAAGAATACAATCTAATGGTTTCCATATTGTGCTTAATAACAAGGAGCAAGTATTACTAGTTGTTTAAATCCGCCTGTGTAGCATTTATGAGTTTAAACCACTTTATATTATAAACTTAGATTAAAACTTACAAATGTAAAATTAGCAAATAAATAAAATATATAAGTATAGATAATTGATTTGCAAATATAAATTTAGAATCTAAATCTATTTTATAATTATGTTAAAATTCAATTAAACTCGAAATATTATTGATTATTTCTTAACCCATATATTAAAATGTCGCAGAATCTTTCATCACCATTTTCATAGATTCTAAACCCATTTTCCAATCTACCAAATAATCCAAATCCTTCTTTCTCATAAAATTTTATAGCTATTTGATTTGTTGCCATAACCTCAAGATAAAGCATATTTAAATTATAGTGTTCAAACGCTATATATTTTATCATTTTCATTAATAAATGCCCATAGCTTTTGTGTTTATCTAACAGCGGATTTTTATATATACCTATATATGTTTGTTTATGTTTAATGTTGATTCTAGTTAAACTTATAACGCCTATATCGCATTGATCTTCTTTCACAAGAAAATATTTTGAATGCTCATTGTTTCTAAGAGATTCTATAAAGCTATAATGTGTTTTTGCGTCAATTATATTGTTTCCATACATTTGCTCTCTTACAAACTTATGGTTTCTATATGTTAATACATCATCAATTTCTTTATTTGATATGTTGCAGAAATTGATTGCATGTAAATTATCAAGTGAAAAATTTTTGGGTTTTTTGTCATGTATTACTTCAATATTTTTGTTAAGTGCCAGCATTGCCAATTCAGAAACCATAGAATCTATGTTTGAACTTATTTTGTCTTTTATATTATTGTATTGTTTTATATCTTTAAATGTACCTTCTTGTATCGGCAGTTTGATTTGTTTTAATAAGTTTTGATTTTCTAATATTTGCAATTGTTTGTCTTGATTAGATGCTAGATTCATTGCAAATACATTTTTACATAGCTTTAATGCCTCAAATACAATGCCACCACCAGATACTATGCAGTTTTTAGAAGCTGCCATTAATAATGCTATTTCTTTTTGCGTTATATTGTGATATATTTTTGTATTTTTTATGTGTGTGTTGTGTTCCAAAAGCCTGCCTTTGTAATTTGCACCAACTACAATGGCGGTATTATTTGATTGTTCTTGTAATTGCTCTGCTATTGTCATACTTTTATCTTTTGCATCTTCACCGCCTAGACACACAAAAAAGTCATATTTAGATTCTATGTTATCTAGCTTAGAATCTTTAAAACAGGCATTTAATGTTGCATATTCCAAACCAGAGAATATATTATTTAATACATTTTGTTTTATAGTTTGTGTGTTGTAGTAACCATTCATATTGAGTAAAAATATAGATCGCTTATCTACATCATTTTCTATTGTATTTGTTAAGAAGTTTAGATGCCTACCATCATCATCAATTATTACAAGAATTTTTGCATATTGTAAAAACATAGAAAAATCACTAATTTCATAGCTATCAATAATGCAAATATCACTTTTTAGCAAAAATGGATTTTTTATATCCTCCCATTGTATTGATAGGGGGTATATATTTTTTATTATTTCTTGTTTATCTATAAAATCTTTAAAATTTGCATTGCCTCTGATAAATAAATCAACTTCATAGCCTATTTTAGCAAATTTATATGCAAGATTATAGCATCTTACTACATGTCCTAAACCAAAGCCTTTTATACTTTCTGTTAATATACAAATCCTCATTACAAGCCTTATTGTTCCATGTTTTTAAAGATTGATTGAGCTATGATTAAGTCAAGTGGCGTATCTATATCCCACGCATATTCAAGTGGCATACTAATACTTTTTTCACCAAGCATTGGTATTTCAGATAAGAAACTTTTTGCATATCCTAAATAGAATTGCCCAGCATCACAGAAAGCTTGTTTTAAATCTTGAGAACGCGTATTTATATATTCTTTAAATATAAAATCTATGAAACCATTTTCATTTGTAGTAAAACTTCTAAATACTTTTTTATTATCAATAGTTGATATTATATAAGCTACTTCTTTATTGCTTTTGAGTATATCAAAAGATTTTAAAACTAGTTCTTTTGTTGCAAATACGGCAGTAGCATACAAACATAATATGCTTGAATTTAGGCTTATTTTGTGTGCTATAATATCTGCTTTATTGTTATTTGTTTTTCCTATAAAATTAAGCGTTTCATTGTCTAAGAACGGCATTAAAGCATTTATTACTACAGGTAAAGTTGGGGTGAAATCATCTGATAAAATAGCTTCTCTTTTAAAAGAATACACATCAAGTTTTTTTGCAAATTCTAAAATATTGGTATCATCACTACTTACTATTACAAAATTACTTATTTCTTTTGCTAGATGAATGCTTCTTTCAAGCATTGGTATGCCTAAGAATGGTTGCATATTTTTATGTAAAATTCTTTTACTTCCGCCTCTAGCTGGTATCACTACACAATCAATTGGTTTCATTTATATTTCCATTATTTTATAGATATGTTCTTGCACCTTTATACACCTTAGTCCAATATTTTGAATCTAAATTCGCTTTTTGTACTTTTTTACCTTTTCCGGGTGCGTGTATAAATTGATTGTTCCCTATATAGATTCCAACATGATTAATTTGCTTTCCATTATTTGTGATGAAAAATACTAAATCACCTATTTTTAGATTTTTCTTTAAGACAAAGTTACCCGTGTTAAATTGTTCTCTTGATGTTCTAGGTAAATCTAAGCCATTCAAACGATAAACTGCCCTAGTTAAACCGCTACAATCAAAGCCACTAGATGATGTTCCGCCCCATTTATATGGTACTCCTATGTATTGGTGTGCATCTTTTGATAAATTTGATCTTACAGAATTATCTTTTTTAGCTTGTGAGCCTTTTTTGTTTATTGCATAGCTTTGTGGATTTATTATAAAATAATCTCCTATAACATTTTGTTCCTTGTATTTTTTTGCATTCTTTCTTGCTTGCTCTGAATCTTTATAATCTCCAAATCTAACCTTATACATTTCATTTTCTTTAAAGAAAAATGCATCTAATCCTTTTTTATTTAAAGAATCTGCAAGTTTGCCTGCATTCTCTAGTTTTTTAAAGCTACCTACCTGTATTGTATATGATATGTGATGTATGTTTTCTTTTGAAAAAAGCATCATATGGCTAATTGCATATAAAATTAGTATAGAATGTAAAAATTTCATTTGATTTCCTAGATTTTTAGTAAGCAATCATTATAACCTAAATGTTAGAATTTATAAACAATGCCTTGTTGTATTGGATTATTCATTTATTAAAATTAAGAAAAATACTTGTTCTTTTTAATGATAAATCTATTATTTTAGTACTTAATAAAGTGTAAATGTGATTAAAATTTTTGTATTTCGTAATTCATAAGTTAATAAGTCTAGCTAAAACGCATATATTTAGTGTTTATTGTGATTTTGCTACAATTTCGTGTAGCATTAATACCGCATTTATAGAATCTATGAGTTGTCCAGCATGTCATGCATTGTTTGTTTCTACTGCTTTTACACTTGACATGCCATAAATATGATTAATAGCACTAATTAACTCCTTTGCAACATTATGTATAAATGAAAGATCGTTTAACAAAGATGTTCCGCTTGCTGCATTTATCGCCCCATCTTGTATTAATTTTTCAACGATATCAAACGCATTTTTATCTTGTTTTTTAAAAAATTTCTTCTGTTGTTTTAAGTTGTCTTTGAAAGTTTCTAGGCTTTCACTTGGATTATTTTTAATGCTCTCTATCATTCTTAGCAATATACCCAAATCAACACGCATATCATCGTATTCTTTGCGTAAAGATAAATTATTGCCTGTTGTGTATTTTTTCATATTTGCTTGCAACAAGCCTATATTTTTTGTTGCCTCTGCAATTTTTCTTGAAGCCACTTGAAGTTCTACTATTCTCTCTATATATCTTGTTTCTGAAACAAATGTTTGTAATTTGGTTGAAAAATCCATAATTGCATTAAATAAAACTTTAATTTGTGTATTATACAATTCTGTTACATTAAAATCTTGTTTAAACCACTCTCTACTTTGTATTAACTCATCAAATGGTTTATCAGATCTAATGTCTGATCTAGAAAATCCAATAGTATGTGAAATAATAGCAAAGGCATTATCATATAAATGCTTGACCTCATTGTCCAAAGCTTCTACAGCGGTATCTTTGTATGGCAATATTGTATCATTTATAAACAACGGAGTTGTTTCTCCTTTACCATGACCTTTTAACATTTTGTTTAAAAGACTAGAAATTTGTGGTATAAAACCTGTAAATATAACAATACCAAATAAATTAAATAGTGTATGAAAAACAGCTAATCTTAAAATAGAATCACTTGATAAGCCAATTGCATCTGATATTAAATTATTAATAGCAACAAAATAATTAAAAAATAATGCAACAATGAATACGGTAGTAAAATTGAATATACAATTCGCAATAGCTAATCTCTTACCCTCAATATTTGTGCTAAGAGATGCCACAAGTGCTGTTACAACTCCACCTACGCTTGTTCCTAAAACGGCTGCAAGGGCTTGTTCATACCCTACTTGTTGCTCGAGAAAAGCTGTTATGATTATTGCCAATGTGGCATGTGAGCTTTGTATAATGGAAGTAATCAAAGCGCCTATTAATATGAATCCTATAACGGCTTTGTATCCCTCTAGCTGATATTGAGATAAATCCATAATATGTTTAAAATCTTCAAAGCCTGTTTTTATGTAAAATACACCAAGAAAGAAGAAACCTAATCCTGCTAGTACTTTACCAATGCCCTTATAAATATTACCGCCTTGAAAATTAAATAATAAGCCACCAACGATTAAAGGCAATGCTAAAGCAGATATATTTATCGATGATGCACCAGCTATAAGCCAAGAGCCTGTTGTATTTCCTAAATTCGCTCCAAACATTACGCCGATACCTTGTGTCAATGTTATTAAAGAGGCACTTACAAATGATATAGATAAAACAGATACAAGACTTGAAGATTGCATTACCATAGTAACTACACTGCCAAAGATAACACTGCGAATTGAAGTCCTAGTATATTGCGTTAAAGTTCTTTCTAAAAATCCACCAGAAAAAGCCCTAAAACCATCCCCCAAAAAAATCATACCAAACAACAAGATTGCTATACCAGCACACAATTCACCAAGTTGTTTATTAACAGCAAGAGCATATATAATTAAAATAATTACAATAGATACAGAATATCGTCTTGCTAAATTTTGAAATTTTCCCATGTTACACCACCACAAAATTATGTAAAACATACTAAATTAATAAAAATAATTATATCTAATTATTCATTTTAATCACTTAAAAATGTGTATTTTTCCTATATTAAATATGGTTTAAAATATATTTAATTCTTTTTAAATATTATTTGACATATAAATAATATAATGAATGATTATCTTTTAAGTATTTTTTGCAAGGGTATTTGTATGGAAGAGTTGCATTGTTATAGTATGCTTATCGTATCTGGACCTTCTGGAGCTGGTAAAAGCACATTGTTAAAGGTTTTAGAACAACATATACATAATTTTTATTTTTCTGTTTCTAGTACCACTAGAATCCCAAGAGATTCGGAGCAACATGGTAGGGATTATTTTTTTATTTCTAGAGAAAGTTTTTTAGATGGAATATCTAAAAATGAATTTTTAGAATATGAAGAAGTTCATGGGAATTTATATGGGACAAGCAATATTCAAATAAAAGAAGCTATAAAGCAACATAAATTTATTGTTTTTGATATAGATGTAAAAGGGCATGGCAACATAAAAGCAAAATACCCTAAAGCTAAGTCTATATTTATCACGCCAAAAGATTTAGACACATTAGAAAAGAGATTGCATGATAGAAAAACAGATAGCAAGGAAGTGATACAAAGGCGTCTTTTAAATGCTTGTGAAGAGTTAAAATGTGCAAATACTTTTGATTATTTGCTAATTAATGATAACATTTCAGAATCAGAGGATGCCATTTTAAGCATAGCTAGAAGTATGGCATTTGTGAATCATAAGGCAAAGCTAGATGATTTGATTAAACATTATACTTTTTAGCCTTATATTGTTTGACTAGCATGTTTTTATAAGCGTTTAAATGTATGAAGTTAGAAAAGGAGCTATCATGGGAAGTATGAGTATATGGCATTGGCTTGTAGTTTTACTTGTTATTGTTCTGTTATTTGGTGCAAAGAAGATTCCAGAGCTTGCAAAAGGGCTTGGAAGTGGCATAAGGACATTTAAGAAAGAGTTAGATAATGATGACAGCAAAGATATTGAGCAGACAAATGTATCTACTCAAACTCAAGTCAAAAGCGAGAAAAAGCCAGAGGTTATAGAAGCACAAGTTATAGAGACACACACAGATAAAACGAATAAGACTAATGCAGAGAAGGTGTGATGTATTATAAGATTAGAACTTTTATAGCTGAAGGTTTGCAAGAATATATAAAGACTCATAATGTAGAAAATGTGTTGTTTTTTGGCGGAATTGTTGTGGGAGATTCTGCTAAACATTCATGTGTTTGTAAAAATAACGCAACGATTGTGCAAGTACCATTAGAATATCCAAAAGATAGAGCTCATGGGCATTTCGCAACCCCAGTTTGCTTTATGCTTTCCAAGATATTACGATCAAATCCAAAGGTTTTATCTCAATCCATTGCAGATTTTTTAACACAATATGATAAAAATATAAATGATAAGCATGATTTTAGACATATGCTTGAAAGGATTGATTGTGTTAATGGTTATTTAAATCTGACCTTGTCAGCTAAATTTTTATTTTATGCATTACAAGAAGCCTTACTAAACCCTTTAACATTTGCTAAAGGAAAAAGCAACGATATTTCTATATTGCTTGAGTATGTTAGTGCTAATCCAACTGGACCTTTGCATATAGGGCATGCTAGGGGTGCTATATTTGGTAGCGTATTGCAAAGAATTGGTAAGCAGTTGGGGTATAATATCATTAGTGAGTATTATGTGAATGATGCAGGTAGCCAAATTGATATGCTGGGGTTGTCTGCATATAATAGCATTGCAAAATTATTGAGTTTAGATTCTATGGAGGGTGAAACCTATAAGGGAGAGTACATAGAATCTATTGCTAGAGAAGCAATAGAATGTTTCACAAAAGATTTTTTTTGTAATAAGAGCAAAGAAGAGATATTATCTTCATTAAGTTTGTTTGCGAAAGATTTAATGTTGCAAGAAATTAAGAGTAATCTTGCGTCATTAAATATCGAGTTTGATTATTTTGTGAGTGAAAAAAAACTATATAATAGATGGAATGAGACATTAGATGAGCTAGATAAACATGGAGCATTAATAAGAAAAGATGGTGCAATATGGTTGCATTCAAGTATAAAGGGAGATGAAAAGGATAGGGTGCTTGTAAGAGATAATGGCATGCCAACATACATGGCTGGTGATATTATCTATCATAAAGATAAATTTGATCGAGGCTACGATCATTGTATCAATATATGGGGTGCAGATCATCATGGTTATATAGCAAGGATCAAAGCTAGTATAGAATTTTTAGGTTTTGATTCTAACAAATTAGAGGTTTTGTTGGCACAAATGGTAAGCTTATTAAAAGGTGGGCAACCATATAAAATGAGTAAAAGGGCTGGCAATTTTATACTTATTCAAGATGTTATAAATGATATTGGTTCAGATAGTCTCAAGTTTGTATTTCTTAGTAAAAGCCTTGATACACATTTAGAATTTGATGTTAATGATTTAAATCAAGAAGATTCATCAAATCCTGTTTTTTATATCAATTATGCGAACGCTAGAATCCATACACTAATAGACAAATCAAACTTTGATAAAAGTCAAATATTACAGGCAACATTTGAAGATTTTGAGTCTATTCAAGAGAATGAGTTGAAACAAGATTGTATGCAACTAGTTTTACATAGTCTTTCTTTATTTCATGTACTAAATCAAAGTTATGATGAAAGAGCTTTGCAAAAATTATGTGAATATTTGAAAAACCTTGCAAAGTCATTTCATACATTTTATAATGCACATAGAATCTTACAGATGCCGTATGAGAAGGTTGTGTTAAAAGTATTTTTACTTGTTTCCTTGAGTCTTACAATCGGCTTTAATATGTTGGGTATTAACATTAAAACAAAGATGTGATTGTATAATGAGTGACATATCAAGAGGTGTTATTTTTATGTTTGCCTCTTCGTTTGGATTTGCACTTATGAATGCATTTGCTAAGATATTGTCTGTAAATATACCTCCTATGGAAAATATCTTTTTTAGATCAGTTGTTATGGTTGTGATTATGCTATTTGTATATATATACATGGCATTAAGACAAAATAAGAAAAAGAAACTTAAAAAAGGTGGTTTTGTAAAGCTATTTATGAGGGTAGCTTTTGGCTCTTTTGCAATGTTTTGTGTATTTTACAATATTGCTACAATACCTCTTGGAACAGCAACAGCATTTGCACAAAGCGTGCCTTTATATGTTGTTTTTATAGGCTTATTTTTTTTAAAAGAAAAGATAAATATTGCTATTATTTGTGCGACTTTAATAGGTTTTGTTGGAATCTTAATGATAGGCAATCCAAGTATAAATGGGCTTAGTGTCGCAAATATATTGTGTGGTATTGCAAGCGGTGTTGGAATGGCAATAGCATTTGTAGCACTTAAGGGATTAAAAGATTATTTTGATAATGCGTTTGTGATACTATCATTTGCTTTGGGGACTACATTGCTTGGGTTATTTGGCATGCTAATCCCTATAGAGAATGTAGGTGGATTTGTAATGCCAACTAAAATAGAATGGTTTTTTATACTTTGCATGGGCATAAGTGGCACTATTGCTCAGCATTTTTTAAATAAAGCATATGTTATAGCGCCTGTTGGCATAGTAGCACCTATTGATTATTCTCGTATTATATTTAGTATTTTTTTGGGAATCTTGCTTGGAGATTCATTGCCAAACGCTACAACCACTATAGGTATAACATTGATTATAATATCTGGCTTACTTATAGCAACTCCAGCACTTTTAGAGGATATAAGAAAAATACGAAATAAAAAATTGCAGAATCTAAAGTAATTTATTTTGTTTTTTTTGGGTAGGCTTTTATGATTTAAATATTAGTTTGTAGCGTATGATTTTACATAGAATCATTAATCAAACAGCTAGTTTTTAAAATTAATGATTTTAGGATCATATATTTCAAAACGAATATAGTTTTTATTTGCATAAAAGAACATCTTTATATTTTTAAGTTCAATATTATCATGATATAGATATATTGCTTGTTGTATAGATTTCAATCCTATACCTTGGCATTCATAAAGCCATATATTACCATTTCTGCTACATTCCTTATAAAATAAAAATGGTGTGTATTCTATATTATTCTTATTGTTTGATAAATCATTGTTGATTGATATGTTATCAAAGTATATTACAGGCGTGTAACAACCGGTGAAAAAAATAAAAAATATAGTTATAAAACGCAACAAATTATTCTCCTAGTACAAGACATTTTTTCTGCCATAAGTAAAAAATATTAATATGCTTGTACCAAATTCCAACATTATTAAAACTTGCTTTATTTGTTGTTTTTCTAGCTTCTTTCAATAACCTTTCAATTGTTAAGCTATAATGTGTTTTATGGTCGCTGAATATAGTATTCGTTTCACATATGGTTGATATTTCTTTGCTTGGTTTATTTTGCATTTCTTTGTTGGATATCTTGACATTATTTATGTTGCCCAAATCAATATCATTCAATGAACAACCGGTGTAAAATATATAAAAAATATTGCACACCATTATATATTTAGCCAATGAAATATTTATAAATTTGCTTAATATCAACTTTATAGCCATTGTATTTGCCTTATAAGATTCTATAGTTTAAGCACATCACCAAAGACGCACAATGTAAGTTCTATAATTTGATAAAAAGACTACAAACCAATGTACTAAATATCCTTATAGATAAAATCAAATTAAATGTTAAACCAAACCCTCAGTGCTAGGCATGACAAAATGTAATGTGGAAAATAATATTTATTTCATATAGTAATAAATCGATTGTTTAATTGACTTATTAAATCTATATGGATACTTCTGTTAGTGGCTACAACCACAACCACCTCCGCCGCCACCGCAACAGCCACCGCCACCATGTCCTTCTTCACTAGAACAACAGCCACCGCCACCTGCACCTCTTATTAATTCATCATTTGTAGCATCTCTTGCCTCAAGTACTTTTACTTTAAAATGCAATGTTTTTCCCGCTAATGGATGATTATAATCAATCATAACAGATTCATCATTAAAATCTTTAACTATCACTTGAACAGGCATGCCATTCTCAGCTTGTCCGAATAATGTCATACCTTTTTCAAGTTCTATATTACCAAATTGTTCTCTACCAACCTCTTGTATTAATTCAGGATTACAAATTCCATACGCAAATTCTGGTTCTACATTGAATTCTAAGGAATCTCCTACATTTGCTTGCGTAACCTGTTTTTCAAGACCTTCAATTACTTGTGAGTATCCGGTAATAAACTCTAGAGGCTTATTACTACTATTATCTATTAATTGCATATTAGATGCATCAAACACTTCATAATTAATTGCAACCATTTTGTTATTTTCTATCATAATATTCTCCTATTTAGATAAAATGTCCTGAGCTTTTATGCCTTGCTCGCTATTTGGAAACAAGGCAACTAAAGTTTTCAGGAATTTAAGATAATTATCTTGGTCGTTTAAATATTTAAATGACCAAGCAGTGTGCCAAAGTAATATAGGCATATAGCTAGCCTTGCTATCCAAACTGGCACTAGTTTTATAATATGGTAAAGCCTCATTGTATTCTTTTCTTGCATAATATATTTCACCTAAATAATAGCTAGATTCTGCAACTGCAAATTTTTGGTCTATAAGGTATTCAAAATAAGCCTTAGCGTCTTCATTTTTTCTCTGTCTCAAAAAGTTTTTTGCATCACTCAAGTTTTTGTTATTATCACTTGAGAAATTATATTTTTTCGAAGTGTCTTGATTATCTTCCTTTATGGATTGTATAACAGGTTGATTTTGGATACCTTGTATGTTGTTTTGCAATGCTAAAGCCTGTTCGCTTAGTACATTTATTTGCTTTAAAATTTCATCATTTGCCTGTAAAAAAGCCTCTGAAAGCTTATCAAGTTTCTTATTAATTTGCTCTATATTATTTGTATTAGCCTCTACTTGTAATTTAAGGTTTTTGACTAATTCGGCTTGTGATTTCTGTGAATTTTGATAAGATTCAACAATATCTTGGATATTCTGGATTCTATCTATTTGACTCTTTAGCATAACACTATCTTGCCTAGAAGTAACACTTATTCCCTCATACACCGTCTTAAGTCCATCTACTGACTGCTCAAGATTGGCAATCTTATTTTGAAAATCTGATATTACAGAACGCGTAAAATCAGCAATATCCTTTAAATCACGCATATCCTTCTTTGTTGCACCGCTTTGTAACTCAAATGCTGAAGGCTCTGCATAAAGGCATGCAAAGGATACAAATAAACAAACAAGAGACTTTTTAGCACTCATAGAAAACCCTATATTATTGTTTCTCAACTAAGTCAGTTCTTCTATTTTTCGCATAACATTCATTTGTTTTTTCTGTACAAACTGGCTTATGCATACCATAAGAAATCGTTGAAAACATACTTTTTGGTAGTCCATGTAATACTAATGCATCGCGAACAGATAATGCTCTCTTTAATCCAAGTGCAGTATTATATTCATCCCCACCAAACTCATCTGTATTACCTTGTAACACAATAGATTGCATGTTTTGAGCTTTTATGTAATCTGCATTAGCACGAATGTATTCCTTCATATCTTGTCGTATATTGTATTTGTCAAAATCAAAATAAATAGTTGTCAAAGAATCCACAGCTAGATCGCCATTATCAGAATTATTCAACGCCGTTTCTGTGCCATAGTTATCTGTTTCGTTATCCATACCATTACCTGCACCATTTCCATTGTCATATCCTGCATAACCATCTTCACCAGTGCCATTTTGTCCATACTCATCGTTACCATCCACGCCATTACCCATAAAGCCACCCTCTGGATACCCACTACCATTTTTGTCATTATTTGCCACTACTTCAGTTTCTTGTGGCACATCTTGTTCAACAACTTCAGTAGTCGTACCACCATCGCTTTGAACACTTTTGTTGCCACAACCGATAACAAAAAACAACGACGCCACTAAAACACTAGAAAGCTTTAAATATTTCATAATATCTCCTCAAATTTAGAATATCTTGGTGCTATTTTATCAAAAAATATGCTATTTTACCAATCAAAAGATTGAATTTTTAAATTTTTTAAAGGAAAAAGGAAACTTTTATTTATTGATAGTCTAATAACACCTATTGCTTGCTCATTCCCTTGTTGTCTTAAGTACATGATAGAATCCCCATCCTTGGAAAAAACCGGTATTCTATTTGTACCTTTTCTACTCAATCTTCTTACATAATCACTCTGTGATGATGCTAAATACAAGTTGAATACATTTAATCCTGTATCTTCATCACTTTCTCTACTAGAATAAACAACATAATGACTGAAAGTTGATATGGTGCTGTTATTTCTTCCTTGAAATATCAATTGCGATACACTCCCATTCTCAGATAAATCTTGTATAAAAATATTCGGATATCCTAGCCTATCAGAAACAAATATAAAGCTTTTGTCATTATTACTAAAATGTGCATTTACATCAATTCCAGAATATTTTGTTAGTTGCGTAAGCTTCTTGCTTTTTGTATCGTATAAATACACATCGCTTAAACCAATTGGGGCTAAAGACATTAGTAGTCTTTCGCTGTCACCAGAAACATCAGATACGACTGCCATTCCCTGGCTAGATATTATTTTTTCGTTCTTTCCGCTATATAGATTGTATTTATATATTGTGGCTTCATTTGTAGCTAGTGTGTAGTAAAATTCACTTTGTTCTTTATTAGCCCATTTTGGAAACATGTTTAATCCATTGGATATTATTGTTTTCTTATATGTAAATGTGTAATCAGATATCATTATGTTGCTTCTACCCGTGCTTATGTAATTTGAAAATATTACATATTTATTTAGCCAATCAATGTTATCTGCTTTTATGTAATTGTTAAGATACACAGCCATACTATGGGCGATAAAAGGATAACGCTCTACTTCGTCTTGTGTATATTCTGTTGTTGTAACTTTGCCTGTTGAAAAATCATAAAGATTTAATATTCCAACAATTGTTTTACCTTGCTTTTTATGTGATACTTGTGCTATAAGATTCATGTTTCTACTGCCATACTCTTGTATAGCAAGATTATTTTGCAAAACATCAGTTCTCAATGTATCATCATAATAAACATTGAAATGCCCTATTATTTTTAAATCTTGTACAAGCATCTTATATATAGACATAGTGTTGTCGTTACTATCACTACTAATAACTTGTATGTTTGGTATGTTGTCTGTTTGCTTTGTAATCATTATTGTTTTGTCATCAGCCCTTAATTCTACAAGCCACACAAATAAGAAACAAAAGACAAAAGATAAAATGTGTGTAACTCTTTTTTGTTTGCACATAACCATTCCTTTTAATATTTTATTGCAATGATAGCAATTTATCGCTTAAATGTTATATTGGTTTATAAAATACATCAATTAACTATTATAGTTTTTACTTCCCCGCTGATAATATTATACACTAGCATACGCTTTGGTTGTCCCTTGTATGATTGTATGGCATTTTGGAAATCAGATACATTTTTTATAGGTTTATTTTCAACTTGAGATATGATATCACCTTTTTGAAAACCTAATTCTTGTGCCTTTGAATTTCTTTGGACTTCGCTTATAAGAGCTCCATTAATATCTTGTGGGATACGATATGCTTGGCGAAGTTGCCCAGTTAAATTATCTAGGCTGATTCCATCAAAAATATCACCATTAGATAATGTAGGTTTTCTTGTTTCTGTCTGATAAGTATCATTTTTTGGTTGTTCTGCTAGCATCATCGTTACCTGTTTTGTTTCTAACGCTTGTTTTCCACCTTGCATGCTATTTCTTAGTATTGTAAGTTTAACATTTTGTCTTGGTGGCAAAGAACCTATAATATTTCTAAGCTCAGCAGCACTTTTTATGGGCTTACCATTTACAGCGGTAACTAAATCCCAAACAGCAATTCCAGCTTTTTGTGCCGGTGAGTTTGCTTGTATTCCAACGACTAAAGCCCCTCTTGCCTCTCCGTATGTATTGGCTATATCTGAATCTAAGTCTTTTATGCTTATTCCTATAAAGCCTCTATTGACTTTGCCATTTTTAATTAGCTCTGTTGCTACACTTTTTACCATTTCTGATGGAATCGCAAATCCTATACCATGGTTACCACCAGTTTTTGAAATAATTGCAGTATTCATACCTATTAAAGTACCTCTGCTATCAACTAGAGCACCTCCAGAATTTCCCGGATTTATACTAGCATCTGTCTGTATAAAATTTTCGTAATTACTAATACCAAAGCCATTTTTATTAAGTGCTGAAATAATTCCTTGTGTAACACTTTCTCCAACACCAAAAGGATTTCCTATTGCGAACACAACATCGCCAACCATATACTTACTGCTATCTGCAAAAGGTAAAATAGGTAAATTATTGCGTTCTATTTTAATGACTGCTATATCACTTTGTATGTCTTCCCCTATTAATTTAGCAGGATATTTTTTTGTATCGCCCGGTAGTGTTACAAAAATTTTGTCTGCTTCTTTCACAACATGACTATTTGTTACTATATATCCATTATTGGTTATTATAACACCAGAGCCAATACCACCTTGTAGTCTATCTTGTGGCACCATATCCCCGAAGAATTGCTTAAAAAATGGATCATTGAATGGGGAATCACTCATACCTACTTTTCTTTCTGTTGTTATATTTACAACTGCTTTTGTAGCATTTTTAATTGCGTTATGATAAGAAAACACTACATTTGGGCTACTAGATGGCATTGCCCTATTAAAAGTTGGTGCCTCTGTTATATCTATTGCATAACTTAGGCATATGCTAAATGGCAACACAAACAAAGCACTGCCAATTGTACTTTTTATAATTTTCATTGTGCAACTCCTTAAGAAACTTAATGTATTGTGTAATCGTATTGAATAAATTCAATAATTCTAATATATTTTTACAAATTTTTTTAAACAAAGCTAAAAGCTTGACTATTTTTAACTTGACTTAGTATTATTTTTGCATATTCTATATCTTTATTAATTTGCTCTTTTAGCTTTAATAATTCATCAAATCTCATATTGTCTCTTAAAAACTCTATAAACAAAATTTTAAAATTATCTCCATATCCACTTGCTAATTTTAAATCAATTATATGGGTTTCTATGCAAAATTTATTATCTGTGCTTAGCCTATTTCCAACAAAAGAAATGGCTTCATATACTTTATTATTATATATAGCGAATGTTGCATAAACACCATGTTTTGGTGTAACATATAATGTATTTTGTATGTTTATAGTTGGATAAACATTGCTTTTCCCAATACCTTGTCCTTTTATAGTTTTTCCGCTAATGCTATAGAATCTACCCAACATTGCATTAACATTTTTCATATCGCCACATTTAATCAGCTCTTTAATTATGCTTGTGTGTATGGGTTTCCCATTATATTTTTGAGAATCTAAAACATCAAGCTTTACATATTCCTTGTTTATATTTTTTAACAACATTATCATGTCTTTAGTATTACTCATTTTGTCTTTACCAAAACAGAAATCATAGCCAACTGCAATTTTTTTTAGGTTTGGTAATACAAGAAATAGTAACTTTAAAAAATCTATTGAATCCCAATCTTTTATATTTTCAAATCTTAGACTATAAAATGGTAAATTTACATATCTCTCTCTTTCTCTTGGTGGTGTAACAAATGGCAATTTATGAGAAGTGATATTCAAAGCACATCCATTGTCTGCTATAAGATTCAATAACTTAATGTGTGCTTTATGCATACCATCAAATTTTCCAATAGCAATGCCTGTATATGGGAGTTTAGAATTGACAAAAGATAAAAAACTCTTCATTTCCCTCTTTTCCTTTAACATGTGAAGTTTCTATAAATATATATTTTGCATTCTGTGCTTTAAGAAAATCACTAAATGATTCTAAACTTTTTTGTACTGCAATGTGACTCTTTATAACGCCGTTTTTGTTTCGCTCTACATTTACACCAACTTCATATTGTGGCTTAAATAACAACAACATACATTTGCTAAGGCTTAATAAATCAAAAAATATATTTCTTAGGGATATAAAACTAACATCACAAACTAGAAAGTCAATATTTATTGTATCTAATTCCTTATAGTCGTTGCTTAAAGTTACATCATTTATTGTTTTATCACTACTAATATATTCATGTATTTTATCTCTGTAGTAATAAAAATTTCTTGCAAAATCCCTAATATCAATGTTTTCAAAAGATATTACTTTTTTATTTTGTTTTAGTATATGTTTAAGCTGCATGCTACCTACATCTTGCGATACTACGAGTTTTGGATTAAATGACAATAAAACTTGTGTAAAACCACCTGCACTAGCTCCAACATCAAGTATTATAGAATCTTTGATTATAGAATATATGTATTGTTTTATAGATTTTATATACTCATTTGTTAAGACTATGTTTTTTTTAGATATTTTTGCATCTTTTTTTACATATGAGAAAATTGTTTCATCATATTTTGAATATGTATTATCCAAAAATAGACTTGTATCTTTTTCCAAACAATTATTTTGTAAAAATCCTTGTAGTTTAAAAGCAGCCCTACTACAAAATATTTCTGATTCTATAAATAATTCGTCTTTTATAATAATTTTATCTTCTGTTTTTATCTTGAATGAAGGCTTATTTATCACATTATTATTCACTAAAATTTGGTTGCTTTTTATTAGCTCTATAGCTTTTTGTCTTGATATGTTATTAAACATTTTTGATACAAATAAATCAAGGCGCATGCAAATATTAAAGCTCTATAATTTCTGCATCTTCAATTGTATTCTTTGAAGTTTTTGTATATTGCTCATACCAAGACATCATAAAATGCGTTAATACAATAATTTGCCATGTTGTTGCAAATAGATTCAATAAAGGTATATAAAGAGGTATAAATATTAGTATATTGATAATTGACAATGAAATTTTATTGTTTTGTAAAAACATATTGTATTCTTCTTTGCTCATTATATTAAGTGCAATTTCATGATTTAGATTTTTACAATAAAAATTAAAGTAAATAAAGGTACTAATTATTAAGCCAATTAAACCTAGACCTATAAATGATAATAGGAAGCATAAAGCTGATAGTATAAGAAACCTTATAAATGTTTTTAAAAACATAAACATTGAAAGCTTTACAGAATCTAAAATTTGCGTTGGATTCAATGTAACATGATTAAATTTACTTTTGTGTATATTAGAGGCAATAATAGGGGATAGAAATGAAGCAATGACTAACATAAATATGCCATGTATTATGATACCATAAATTAACATAGTAATGGCTACAAAAAATATAAGAATATAATATGAAATTGCAGGAAAAAAGCCAGATTTCATTGAATATTCAATCCAAAAATTTGGAAATTGATTCAAAAAAAAAGTAATATTATTGAAACCTATTATAAACATTAGAATCCAAATAACTATGGAACATATAAAAGGCAAACTAGCTAGAAAAAATATTTGTTTGGTAAATAAAATTTCAAATGATTTAGAAAAGAGTTTAGGAATTTGTATTCTATGCGTATTGCATTCATATTTTGCACTATTATTATAAAACATTTTATTGTTGTCCTAGCTTTAAAAAGGATTAATGGTGTTTAGAGTGATTTACAATTAACCGATATAATTATACCTTATTTTTTAAATTTTCTGTAATTTATAGGAGTAGCAATGAAAGATTTTATTTTAAAGAAAGTTGCACAAGTTGCGGTGGTTTCTAGTTTGTGTCTGCTTCCATTAAGTGCTAAAACAATTGTTAGTGTTGATGGTGTTGATATTTCTGATTCTGTTTTTTCTGCATTAAAGCAACAAGATCCAAATTTTAATTATGATGCATTACCAGAAGCACAAAAACAACAGTTAATCGATACTTTGATTGATGGTATTATAACCGCAAATGCTGCTAAAAGAGAGGGGCTTGACAAAAGCGAAGAATATAAAATGGCAAATTTACAAATGCTTTCTGGCTTGTGGTTAAAAAGGCAAGTAGATAGCCTATCAAAGACGATAAATGTGAGTGTTGCGGATGCACAGAAGTTTTATAATGAAAACAAGTCTATGTTTGTTACTCAAAATGCGGAATTGAGACACATATTGGTTAAGACAGAACAAGAGGCTAAGAATTTAATTGCAGAGATTAATAAAGTTCCAAAGACTAAAACTGAAAGTAAATTCTCAGAGTTAGCACAAAAATTGTCTATAGATACTAATTCTAAAGCAAATGGTGGATTTATGAAATTACCTATAAATAGCCCTGCTGTTGCTCCAGAGTTTGCACAAGAAGTATTGAAAATGACTGCAGGAACATACACAAAAGTACCTGTAAAAACTATGTATGGTTATCATGTAATATATTTGAAGAAGCTTGATAAACCAACTACGCAGACTTTTGAGGCTGTAAAAGGACAACTTGTAGAACTATTGAAACAGCAAAAAATGGAAGAAGTTATAAAAGAGAAAGTTAAGAAAATGAGAGACAACGCAAAAATTACATATTCAAAATAGCTTCGTTTTAACATGTGATATTATGGCGAAATACTCACTACCTGATTTTTGAATTGATTATATATCATCTTTTGGTGGGTGGTAGCTTATGGATTTTGGAATCTCCTAGTATTCAAATATCAGGTTGTTTTTAGATTTGTCTATGTTAAGTGATACCATGTGATTTATAAATCATTTCATGCTAATTGTAATAAACCATATGGGTTTGTTTGTCATCTATTTTTTAGTAAGGCTAAATTAATAACCATTGTTTAGTATAGCCACATAATTAATGTTCATTGTAGCAAACTATTTTAACTTAAACCTTAGCTTAATTTATTTAAAACCTATTGCTTACATATCATTAAAATTTGGTGATAAACCTTGTTTTCATATGTTGATTCTAAGGAGTATAAAGTTTTAACAGATACGAGGTAATAACTCCCCTTGCGGGTATTCTAAGAATCTTTTGCTACCATATTTTGTATGCAGAACAACTTTTTTATTGTATATAATATCATTAGAATTCTTAGGAATAGTATTGTTATATACTTCATTGACTTTGCCAATTATCTTAGCATTACATCCTAGCTCATGCTTCTTTAATATATCTAGGACTTCTTTTGAATACTCCTCGCCTACAGATATAATACATACGCCTTCATTTGCTAGATCGTAAGGCTCTAAGCCTAATATCTCGCACACGCCATGTACCTCATTATCAATTATTATATGCTCTTCATATATATCAATGCAGGCATTAGATTCTATAGCCCATTCATTTAAGACGCTAGACAGACCACCTCTTGTTGCATCTCTCATTGCATGTATTGGAATCTTGCTTTGTAATAATGGCATAAGCATAGGGTATAAACTAGCACAATCGCTTTTGATATTGCCTTGTATTTCAATATTATTCTGTTCTAAAAATATTCTTGCACCATGATTGCCTATTTTTCCACTTAATATAATGCAATCATTTTTTTGCAAGTTACTTGCACTTATATTGCTTTTTTCAATTTCACCTATACAAGTAGTTGTTATAAATAACGAACTTTCCGTGTCTTTTGATTGTATAAGTCTTGGTAAAACTTTCGTGTCGGCTGATAAAATTTGTAGATTTAGAGATTTACATTCTTTTGCGATAGAGCTTACAATTTGCTTTAGTTTATCTACCTCAAATCCCTCTTCTATAATAAATCCTATATTCAAGTATAATGGTTTTCCGCCCATAACGGCAACATCGTTGCTACTACCACAAACGCATAATTTGCCTATATTGCCACCATCAAAAAACAATGGCTTTACAATATATGAATCTATGCTTGTTACATATTTACTTGCATTATTATTAAATATTCCAGAATCTTCATTTGCATAAGGCATAATATTTTTAAAATATGGCATAAAAACCTTTTGCACAAAGTCTGATGAATTCATGCCACCACCACCATGTGCCAATGTTACAAAATCCATGTTTAAATCCTTTTTGTTTTTATTCATTATCAATATTACGGTTTTTTAATAAATTTTTACTAGGATCTCTACTAGATAAAACATTATTAATTTTGTTTGAAATAAAATGATTTTTTGTTGTGAAATGGCTAATTATTTCAGACATTATTTCTTCTGAAGTGCTATCTTGCATTTCGTAGCAATATTCTTTAAACTCATCCTCAGAAATACCTGCAAAGTCTTCAAATATTTCAATATATTTTTTTATTAATTGTTGTTCTCTCTCTTTTTGTAAAACTTGTTGCATAATTTCATCATGCGTTACTTTTAATTCTTCAATTTTCATGTCAAATAATTCATTTTTTGTGTAAATACCACTTATCTCTAGGATTTTTCCTATTAATGTCCTTTTCTCTTTACTACCATCATAAAATGGCTTATATTCTGTTTCTAAATCTTTACTCAAAAAAGATTGCATTATGTTGAGTTTAGTTTCAGCGGTAGATCGCAAATACTCAAGTGTTCCTGCACTCCTATATTTCTTATGCAATGCTGCAAGGGACATTATATCATCTCTCATGTTCTCATAATAGGCAATTAATGTCTCTCTCTCTTGTGGCGGTAAGGCTTCTAAATCTACTTTAATTCTATCTAGCACTTCTTCTTGGACTCTGGCATGAACAATGGCGATAATCCTTTGCAATCTCGTGTATGGTACGGGCATTTTTATTTCAGCCATAAATGCAATCAAATCCGTTGGTGTATATACATGTAAAAATTCATATAATATCTCATATATCTCATCTGTTGTTTGTGCTTTTTTTAGCACTTCGATAACATCTCTCTTTTTTGGTTCTAAAAAATCCATTGCTGAATCATCTTCTTCTAACAGATCGTGATAATATTTTATGCCTTCTCTAATTGTTTTTTCATATTCTTTTATTAGCTCATCATGATCTAACTCCAACACATTATCAACACCATGAACTCTTAGATACTCTTTTACAAGCATGCTATCTTCCATTGCAATTCCTTAACTACAATATCAATGAGTTTTGATTCTAACATATTTTATTGTTTTAAAACCAATATCAATTGGCAAATTGTATTAAAAATAGACTAATAGCCTATTACTATTATTAAGATTTAAGTTACAATTAGCCAATATAAATAAATTAAAAATAGTGAATCTTAATTCCCAAATATTTATTAATCAATTTATTTTACACATCATATGATATATATAAGGCTTCTCAAATATTTATTTGATTGTTGTTATCTTTGAATGTTTAATTTGAGATAACCTAGCAAATCAAGTTTTGTTTTATTTATTTTTATTAAACCTTTAAAATATTGCTAAATATTCATGTGTGTTTCACAAATAAGTTTATAATAAAATGATATTGATTCTAAAATTCTATAAATTTTATATAAAATTACAGACTAGCATTGACAAATTAGGATTTATCATGAATTATATTTTATTAAAATTGCCAAATTGGCTTGGTGATACCATTATGCTAACTCCGACTATTGAGTGCTTGCGAAGGGTTTTTAAAAATGTAAAATTTATAGTGGTGGGAAATTCACTAAGCACAAGCATGTTTGAAACAAGCGAAGATATTGTAAAGATATTTATTGATAAAAGCAAAGAAACTAAAGGTTTTATAAAGAGGCTAGATTCTACAATAAATTTAGCATTTAATATAAATCAATATTTGAGAGAAAACGATATAGAATCTATTGATTGTGCTATAACATTTCAAAATAATTTTTTTTCTGCATTTTTATTGTCAAAAATCAATGCAATGAAAAAAGTTGGATATGGAGATAAAAATATATTTGGCATTCGTAGATTTCTTTTGACTCATGCCGTAAAATACATAAGTGGTCGTCCTCCTATATGCAATCATCAAGTATTAAGCTATATTAATTTATTATTAGCTGTGTTGCCTTACGATTTTTTTAAGCACAATATGGAATCAAATAGCATCCATCATAACGATAGGGCATCATCTGTTCAAAATGTATTATTTGCACAGGCAAAAGAATTGAAACTATTTTTGCAAATCAACACAACAAAGAAAAGCAATAATATTATAGGAATTAGTTGTGGTGCTAGTTATGGTAGCTCTAAAATGTGGCTTGAAAAGTATTTTACAGAAACCATTGCGGACTTAGCTAAAAATGGATTCCATATTAGAATCTATGGTTCTAAAAATGAGGCAGAAAAAAATGAAAATATACAAAACAATGCAATTAAACTTTTATCAGATAAATTTCATAAGAATATAATAAATCTAAGTGGCAAAACAGATTTAAAAGAGCTTGCAAACTCATTAAATGAATGTTCTTTATATATAGGAAATGACAGCGGAACAACGCATATAGCAAGGGCTTTAAATATACCAAGTATCGTGCTATTTGGTCCTATGCCATTTGAGTGGTGTAATCCATGGAGTAGTAAAGAAAGCACATACAAAAGAAATGATTGTTACTATACAGACAATATAGTAGCTATTAGAAAAGAGATTCCATGTTCTCCGTGTAAAAAGAAAGTCTGCCCCTTAAAGCATCATAATTGCATGAAATTAATAACACCAGATGAAGTTTTAGAGATAGCGTATGATTTATTATGCTTTAATACAAAACAACATTAACTTATTATATAACAAATATAAATATCCATACATAAGCATTATAAAATGTAAAGCACATATAAGGTGCATTTACTTGTAATTTTTACCTATAAAAAAGCTTTAAGAGATTATTAATTAGACTAAGGTGTGATTATGGCACAAACCATCAAAAACATAAATATATTATCTTAGCCATTACTTCGCAATACTAGAACATAAACATACCTATAGCACATATGTATTTTTAAGATAGTTAATCAATAAAAACATGTATTTAACTAACACTTATCAACCATTTCTTGTATTTTCTCCAATATATGAGCACCTATTGGTATAGCAGAGGTAGCAGCAGGACTTGGTGCGTTGCATACATGCACAGATCTAGGCGTATTAACAAATAAAAAATCTTCTATTAAATCGCCTTCATTGCTGACTGCTTGTGCTCTAACGCCCGCTGGATATGGTAGCAAGTCTTCTTTTACAAGACTTGGACAATACTTTTGTACGAGTTTTAAATAACCAGATTTACAAAATGAGTTTTTCATTTCAACTAAACCTGTTTTAAAATTTTTGTATATCACTTTTCTAATGCCTGAATGTTTTATCATCTCCATAATGTCATCAATGGAAATATCACTTTTTGCGTATCCTTCTCTTTTAAAAGCTAACACTGCATTTGGACCAACTGTTACACTGCCATCAATCATGCGAGTTAAATGAACACCTAAAAATGGCACACTAGGATCTGGTATTGGATAAATTAAATGTTTCACGATTTGGTTATGTCTGCTTTGTAATTGATAATATTCACCTCTAAAAGGACAAATAACAAAATTTGGTTGAATATCTAGCATTTTAACAAGTTTATCTGACATGAGCCCAGAGCATGTAACTAAATAGCGACTTTCATATTTTTCACTTGTTGTTTTTATAACCATGCCTTGAGAATGCTCTGTTAATCCAACGACTTCTGTATTGTAAAATATGCTACCCCCTTTTTCTTCAAATCTTTTACCCATTGCTTTTGCAACTTCCACATAACTTACAATTCCACTTGAGGGAAAAAAGATGCCACCAAGACCAGTTATATTTGGCTCTTTTTCTTTAAGTGCTTGTGCGTCAAGCCATGTTCTTTCTAAACCATTTTCTTTCGTTCTATCCCACAGAGATTTCATTCTATCCATCTCCAAAGAATCTGTGGCGACTAAAAGCTTTCCGCATACATCATATTTAATTCCATTTTCATCGCAAAAAGACTTTGTAGCCTTGTTTCCTTCAAAGCAAAATTTAGCCTTAAGGCTTCCCGGAGTATAATATACACCGGCATGTATAACGCCACTATTATGCCCTGTCTGATGTTGCCCCAATGATTTTTCTTTTTCAAGCAATGCTATTTTCATATCCGGATATTTAGAAATAAGCTGCATAGCAACAGACATCCCGATAATACCACCACCAACTATAACAAAATCATATATCATATTGTATCCTTTGAATCATTGTATCTAAAATGTATTATAGACAATTTTAATAGGTAAAAACAATTAATTTTAAAATAAAATTAAAATATTAAACATATAAAATAAGAAATGTTAATGTGAGACATTATATAGTCTCACACAATAAATATTTACAGCAACAGATTAAATATTTGCTATCTTAAGCGTATGATATTGTTTAAATGGATTTGAGGTAAAAGCAAAGTACCCTCTTTGTCTCATAAGCTCCCTTCTTAATTTTTCATGTCTTTCAAATTTATCTCTACCATGCAACCAAAATAAATTGTTAATTAATAAAAATTGACCAACAGGCACTGGAAATGAAAGCTTGTTTTTACTATTTTCTAAAGAATCTCCCATATCGGCTAACCATGTTCCCTCTTCATAATCTTTTGGCTGTGCGAATTGATCAATGAAAAGCATTACAGGACGACCTTCAGAATCTACTTCAAATACTGGATGATGTGCATCTTCTTTAACATTTTTACTTGGCGGTGCAGACCATCTCATAACCCTCCTTGCCAAATGATGATTAAAATATTTATCTAAATCTTCCCAATCATCAAGGTGTAAAAGTTGAGAATCTCCGCCCTTCATATTCTGTTCATCAATTTTATACATTAATACATAATCTGTAGTTTGATTTACATATGTTCCATCGTTGTGTAATTCAAGAGGTTTCTGTGGTTGTCTTAGATAGCTATCAGAGTTATCAGTATTTACAACAGCCCATCTAGCATAATACTTACCAGTCATATCATCAAAGTTAGATCTGCCAATTAAATGCACAAACGCAGTGGCAAATTTTACCATATCATCACCTTGCTCTACATTATTTATGCCTGTAGGATTTACAAGTAAAGCTCCCTGTTCTCTGTTGCCAAGAGCATTTTGCAAGAACTTTTGTAACTCACCATTACATAGCTTATTGAGAATTTCTGCCACTCTGAAACGATAAAAAGATTTGTACTCAAGCGATTGAACAGGATATACCTCCATTTCTTTCAAAAATTTAGAAACAACATCTTCTGTAAAAACCACATCTAAAAGTCTAGGCGAGTGCTTAGAAGTAGTCACTTTAAACTGCTTATTTTCAAAAATCTTTGTCATATTACCTCCTTAAAACAAAAAAACAAATTGATTTGCACTGAATGCAAAAATACTTTTTTGGGATTACGATTGCAACCCATAAAGTAAGATTACATATTAAAGTTTAAATTTCACTTAATCATGTAAAAAAATACACTCTTTTATTTTATAAAAATTCATAAATGTTACTTTTTTACAATATAATCAATATAAATAGCATATTAAAAAATACTAAATGAGAAATATAGTAATATGTAAAAATTTATTGTTAAAAAACTACACATTTCAAAAAATATACAGAATCATATTTTTAATTTCTCAACATTACTTATCAATTTTAGAGGAGCGAATCATAACGCTATCGATTAAACCATATTTTTTGGCTTCATCCGCACTCATATAAAAATCTCTTTCACAATCGTGTGTTATCTTCTTTATATTCTGTCCTGTATTTTTAGATAGAATATCATTTATGATTGTTTTTAAACGCAAGATTTCTTTTGCTTGTATTTCAATATCTGTTGCTTGTCCTCTAGCACCGCCTAATGGCTGATGTATCATTATCCTTGAATTTGGGAGAGCATATCTTTTGCCTTTTGTCCCACAGCTCAATAAAAAAGCACCCATAGATGCTGCTTGTCCCACACAGATTGTACAAATATCTGGTTTAATATAATTCATAGTATCATATATGCTAAATCCACTTGTAACACTACCACCGGGAGAATTTATATACAAAAATACATCTTTTTGTGGATCTTCTGCCTCTAAAAACAATAATTGAGCTACTATAGAGCTTGCTACATTGTCATCTATTTCTCCGCTTAACATAACAATCCTATCTTTTAAAAGTCTTGAATAAATATCATAACTTCTTTCACCTCTACCGGTTTTTTCTATAACATATGGAATATAGTTCATAATAAACCCTTCAGTCTTGTATTGCAGTAAATTGCCTTAGCATTATAACCTAAATACACATTTTTTTAAATTCTTTTAATACAAAAATAATGGAATCTTAATATTAACAATTTGTATTGAACAAGATTGTGTTGTTTATTGTTTTGCATTGTAAATGCTTTTATATGTTTTTATATAAGTTTGAATAATTCAAAATAAATTCTTGCAAATAGAATAAATTTAAAATGAGATATACAAAACATAACTTGTGGTGCTACAACAAAATATATATAAGTGTAAGTTCATGTAATAGCTGGGAATACACAAGAAGTTATGATGTTTATTCAATTTTTTCAAGAGATGAGGTTGTTATGTTGAGTTGCCTAGATAGCTTTGCCAAGTTGTAGTTATTAAGATTAAAAAACTTATCTTGCAAAATTATTGATTAGCCAACAACCCTCTCTTTGGTCCGCTCTTACCATGACAATGTTTATATTTTTTACCACTACCACAAGGGCAAATCTCATTTCTAGCAGGTTTCTTAGTATTTGTTTGTTCTTCTAAACCATTATGATTGAGCACTAGGTTTTCATTCTCATATTCCATATTGGATAGAATCTTTTCTTCCTCTTGTTGTACATCTTGTGTGCTAAATTGCATAATTTGCAATGTGCGATACGCTTCTAGTTTTATATTTTCTACAAGCTCTAAAAATAAATTATAACTTTCTTTTTTGTATTCAACTAACGGATCTTTTTGATTATAACCACGCAAACCAATACCTGTCTTTAAATGATCGATTGAATATAAATGTTCTCGCCATGCATTATCTACAATTTGCAAATATATGATCCTTTCTAGCTCATTACGCATTTCTTTTGAAGTATTTGCAAATTTTTCTTCATATTTTTCTTGCATTGTATTAATTAATATTTCTGTTATTTCATTATATGTTTTATTATTCAAAGAATCTCTCATATCCAATAAATATTCCTCTTTTATCAATGCTAAAAGCCCATCAATGTCATAATTTTCTGGCAAATCATTTGGTAATATCTTAGAGCGTTCAAGTAAGTTATGAATACTAATTTCTCTATTCTCTATAATTCGTTCTGACATGTCAAAATCCCGTTGTAATAATTCATTCCTAAATCTATATATAATTTTCCTTTGTTCATTGCTAACATCATCGTATTCTAACAAGTGTTTTCTTGATTCAAAATGTAAAGATTCTACTTTTTTCTGTGCTTTTTCAACAGATTTTGTAATCATACCTGATTCTATACTTTCACCATCTTTCATGCCAAGCCTACCCATGATACCTTTTAATTTATCGCTACCAAAGATTCTAAGCAGGGAATCTTCCAAACTTAGGTAAAATTGACTAACCCCCGGATCTCCTTGTCTGCCCGCTCTACCTCTTAATTGATTATCAATTCTTCTGCTTTCATGTCGTTCTGTTCCTATAATATAAAGTCCGCCAAGATTTCTAATCTCTTCATCAATTTTTATATCAACGCCTCTACCTGCCATGTTTGTAGCAATGGTAACTGCACCTTTTAAGCCCGCATTTTTAATAATTTCTGCTTCTTTATCATGTTGCTTTGCGTTTAAAACATTATGTGGGATTCTGGCTTTTTTTAATAAGCTATGTAAAACTTCACTCTTTTCTATACTGGCAGTACCTACTAACACAGGTTGCCCGTTTTTATAAAGCTCTGTAATCTTTTCAAGCACAGCATTAAATTTCTCTTGCTCACTCTTATATATCAAATCATTTAAGTCTTTTCTTTGTATGGGTACATTTGTGGGAATTGAAACTACTTCTAATTGGTATATTTCTAAAAACTCTGTTGCTTCTGTTTGTGCTGTTCCTGTCATACCGCTTAATTTATCATATAATCTAAAGTAGTTTTGAAAGGTAATATCTGCCAATGTTTGACTTTCTTCTTTTATGGCAACACCTTCTTTTGCCTCTAAGGCTTGGTGTAGCCCTTCACTAAATCTCCTACCCTCGCTGAGCCTACCTGTAAATTCATCAACAATAATAACTTCACCATTTTGAACGACATAGTCTTTATCTTTCACAAACAAATAGTTTGCCTTTAAAGCTTGATCCAAATGGTGAGATAAAGAGGCATTCTCTATTGAATATAAATTATCTACACTAAAAAGTGATTCTGCTTTCTTGATACCATCCTCTGTTGTTAATATAACCCTATTTTTTTCATCAACACTAAAATCTATTTCTTTTTGCATTTTCTTGGCGACAGAATCGGCTAATTGATAATTTTCCATTTTACGATTAATTGGTCCTGAAATAATTAATGGCGTTCTAGCCTCATCAATCAATATAGAATCTACCTCATCAACAATTGCAAAAAAATGATGTTTTTGTACTTTTTGTTCTAGATTATATTTCATATTATCACGCAAATAATCAAAACCATATTCATTGTTAGTTCCATAAACTATATTATTTGAATAGACCTTTAATCTCTCTTCATCATTTTGAATGCCACTTGTAATTACACCAACACTTAGGTTAAAAAAATTATATAGTGGTTGCATGGTTTGTGCATCTCTGCTTGCAAGATAATCATTAACAGTTACAACATGCACACTTTTACCTGATATTGCATTAAGTATTACTGGCAAAGTTGCCACAAGGGTTTTGCCTTCACCTGTTTTCATTTCTGCAATTTTACCTTCGTGCAATGCCATGCCACCTATTAATTGCACATCAAAATGCCTCATGTTAAGTACTCTTTTGCTAGCCTCCCTTGTTAGTGCAAATACTTCTTCTAATTTAGAATCTAAAATAGAGTTTATAAATGTAATAGATAAATCATTATTGTCTAAACCTTCCACTTTATGTAAAACTTCATCTTGAATTACTTTAAATCTATGTTGTAATTCCTCATCACTCAAATCTTTTAAGCTAGATTCTAAGCCATTAATTTTTTTTACACGATTATAATAAACCTTTAATAGTTTATCATTTCTTGTCCCAAAAATTTTACCAAATAAACTTTTCATGCCTATCCCTTTTATATTAAATACAATGCAAAATATTAAAAATAATTATTTTTTTGAATGCAACACAAGCTCATAAGAGCTTTTCACAATCGTTAAATCTCCTACAACATTTGAATTTTGTTGTTTTTGTAAATTATTCCGCAAATTGTCATTTATGCTATCAAGCTCATCCATGCGTTCCTTTAAACGCAAAATAATATCAACTCCTGCTAAATTAACGCCTAAGTCCCTTGTAAGCTTTAAGATTGTTTTGATTTTATCCATATCTCTTTGAGAATAAAGTCTCATTTTCCCATCTGTGCGAGATGGCTCAATCAATCCCTCTTTCTCATACTGCCTTAGAGTTTGGGGGTGAATATCAAGTATTTTTGCTACAACACTAATCAAGAAAACCGGTTCATCATAGCTTGCATCCATAGCATATTCCTTTTATATAATTATACATTTATTCTAAAGCTCTTTTTGTAAAAGCTCTTTTAATTCTTTACTAAAATTATCGGAATTTGGAATTTTTGCATTTACCTGCAATAATAAGTCCCCATATTCACCTGTTTTTCTATTTTTAAAACCCATATTCTCAATACGCATTTTTTGCCCATTTTGCATATTTGGTGGAATCTTAATGGTGATGTCTTTTTGCAATGTTTTCACCTCAACTTTATCTCCAAATAGCATTGCCTTTAATGGTACGCTGATTTCTTGGATAATATTGTATTCATCTATTTTATAGCCTTCTTGCGATGCAATGTTTATAGTTATTATTGCATCACCAACCATATTTCCTAGTTTCTTACCTTTGCCCTTTGCCCTTAGTTTAGAACCATTAGAGATACCCTCTGGTATTTTTAATTCAAAACTAGAGTTATTTAAGCTAATTTTAATTTTATCGCCTAGTAATGCACTCTTAAGTGATATTGTTATATTTGCTTCAATATCTAAATCAATACCATCTTCAGCACCAAAGCCAAATCCACCAAATCCACCGCTATTTGAACTAAATCCACCAAAATTACCGCTATTAAATCCCCTACCTCTACCACCAAATATACTATTTAGAATATCATTAAAATCAGCCCCTTGATGAGAGCGAGTGAAATCACTAAAATTTTGCCCATTAAACATGCTATCGCCGTATCTATCATATTCTACTTTTTTTTGAGGATCACTTAAAATTTCATAGGCTGCATTAATTTCTTTAAATTTTGCTTCAGCTTCAGAAGACTTATTAATATCTGGATGATATTGCCTAGCAAGTTTGCGGTAAGCCTTCTTAATCTCGTCCGCACTCGCATTTTCATTAATATTTAATGTTTGATATAAACTTTTTGCCATTTACTAACCTCTTTATAGCTTTTAGTGTTATTATAACATAAAATTTGAGTTTATTACTATAAAGTTTATTTAGCTTATATAGTTTAATTATAAATTTTTAAAGATTAAAAAATTTATCTAAATGTAAAAATAAGTTTGGATGCGCAGCTTTAATTCTCTTTGCAAATTCTTTTACATTTATAGCATGCAAATTTCCATTATTGCCCTTATACTTATCTAGCTCATGTATCGCTACTACCATGGTGTCTTCTAAATCAATAGGCATTAACTCCTTAATTTCATGTCTTAGCAAAATAAGCAACTTTTCTTCATGGTGGTTTTGTAAGTTGTTTATTAGGCTATTTAAAACTTGTTGAGGCAAAGCTATAAATTCATCGCCTTCTGGGGTTTTAATAAACCATGCTTCATTTACCTTGAAACTACCTTCTACAAATTCTAGCAACCATCTATTTTCGTCTAATTGCCCCATGTATGCTACATTATTTACATTTTGCAGACTCTTTACTAAATTTTGTTTGAATTGCTTTGTCTGTTTAGCCATACCATAACTCCTTTTTGTGCATGCAATCTATTATGTGCTTCTTCTATAATTTTGCTTTGTTTTCCATCAATAACTTCTTCACTCACTTCTAATCCACGATAAGCTGGAAGACAATGCAAGAAAATAGCATTTTTATGAGCAAGACTCATTAGCTTAGAATCTACTTTGTAATTCATAAAATCTTTCATTCTTTGTTCCTTTTCATCTTCTTGTCCCATAGACACCCATGTATCAGTGGTGATAACATTTGCACCATTTGCAACCTCAAAAATATCATCTGTAATAATAATTTTTGCTCCGCTTTCACTGGCATTTTTGTTTGCAATATCTATGATTTTTTGCTTTGGCATGTAATTTTTTGGACATGCTAATCTTAATTCAAAACCTAATTTTGAAGCCAACATAAGCCATGAATTAGCCATATTATTGCCATCTCCTATGTAAGAGACAATTGGTTTTTCAAATTTACTTACATATGGTGTATTTAGAAATGGGCTAGGAACAAAGATTCCATATTCAATCATGGTCAGATAGTCTGCTAAGAGTTGCATAGGATGAAACTCATCACTTAAACCATTAATAACAGGTACGCTAGAAAACCTTGCAAATTCCTCTAATCTCTCATGTATGTGTGTTCTTACCATAATCATATCAACCATAGAGCTAATAACAGCAGAGCTATCACGGATAATTTCACCTCTACCTAGCTGCAAATCGCTATTTGATAAAAATATGCCAAAACCACCTAACTGATAGATACCTACTTGAAAACTAACTCTAGTTCTAGTAGAGCTTTTCTCAAAAACCATTGCTAGTGTTTTCCCTGAAAGATATGGAGTTTGAATCCCTTTTTTATATTCCTCTTTGATTTGTATTGCAAGAGATAACATTTCTAAAATCTCATTTGCACTAAAATCATTTATAGTAAGGAAATGTCTCATTAAAAACTCCACAATGTCAAAGTAAAACTATAATATTACAATAAAACTATAACAAATAAACATAATTGCATAAACTTTATGGTCTTTATTAACATCTCGCTAAATTAGCTTGCAAATTGTTTATATAAACTTTATTTATATTGTCGTAGTTTAAAATATTTATTTATATAAAATTATTATAGATTTTCACATAAATTTAATAGCGTTTTGCAAAAATACTATGAAATCTTGTTACGCCCAATTGCTCATATAATGGAATTTTTTTAATAAAATCTGACACCATGTTTTCTAATTCTTTCTTATTTTCCTTTTCACCTTCCAAATTTTTATTCTCTTTTTTCAAACTTTTATTTTGTGATTTTAGTATATTCCATACAAATTCTACAAGATTATTATCTGAAACTCCTTCTATCTTTCCATGCAAGAATAATTGAGACACATCATCAATAAATACAGCTCCACCAATTAATGGTGCTGATGCGTAATTACAAAATTGTTTTTGACTTTGTTGCCTGAATATATATTGATTAAAATTAAAACTTTTTTGTATTATAGAATCTGAAATATTATTTCTTACAGGATGTAAATATCCACTAACTACCATGTCAGAAAATAATGTTGCTAAACCAGATATGCTTATGTGATTTACAACTTCATGTGCTTCTCTTGCTCTTTTTGGTCTATAGTTATCATCTGCGAAGAATTTAATTAATTTTGTTCGCATTTCACCTATATCTTTAGAATCTATGTTTGGGATACTTGTTAGTACAAACTTTGTATTTAAAAATTTATTAAATATTTGGCTAGATGAAAGACTTACTTTTCCTTTTACAAATAAATCATTACGAAATTGTCTATTAAAACAATAATCTTTTAATTGCTCTCTCATTACAGAATCTTTTATGCTATGTATGAAGTCCCTGCTTTGTTCGCTTAGCTCTGAATCTTCAAAATGCCATAATGGATTAGCACTAGATATAAATTGTAATTTACATGATTCTAAATCCTTTGCCATATCTATAAAATAGCAACATGTAGATGTTTCATTAAAAAATTCATGTGCAACATACTTATAATCATTATTTTTTAGAATATCCATTATGCTTGCTGAGATAGGATTATTTTGTAAATACGCAGGTTTTGTGTCTAAAAAATTCTTAAAAAAATCTAGCGATTTAAATATTTTTTCTTCTTCTGTACCCTCTGAGTAATCATGATACATAGTTAATAATTTACGAGAAGACCACTTGCCATCCCAACCCGGAAAGCAATTATAACTAATATAAACAACACCACCCACTTTTAAAAAACTATCAATAATTTTTAGTATGATTTTTTGATTATCATAATTTACCCATGACCAGATTCCATGCAATACAATGTAATCAAATTTTATATCCCTTTTTTGCAATCTGTTAAACAATTCTGCAAAGCTATCATCATAAATTTCTATATTTACATTTTTATCTTTTATTACATTTCTATCTTTTATAAGATTGCTTGCGTTTAATGCATGAGATGGATTAAAATCTGTTCCCATAAAGAAACTACCATCATATGCCAATGCGTGAGAGCATAGGCTAACTCCCCTTCCAAACCCTAATTCAAGATAATTAAATCCGTCATTTACGGCTATTTCATTCTCACTTCCCACATCTATACCAGCGAATGTAAGATTAAGGTTTATTAAAAGAGGATTTAACTGCGTAAAATATGAATCTACATATTCAAAATCCACAAAATATCCATTATTCCAATTTGCCATATTTACCCTTTTTTGAAAAGATTATTTTAGCTCTAAAATTCAGAATATTGATAAGCATTATATCATAATTAAACTTGCCATATCACACAACCTTATTTAAGTATGCAATATGTTATGGTTTTATTTATGGATATTAGAATATTGTATTATATTGTATTTTCTACTTGCAATGTGGTGCTTTTAGAATCTACTATTATAATTATCATTTGCCAAAGCAAAATTATCTCTTTTTATTATATGCGTAGCATTTATTGACTATTATTGTGTGTTATTTTAACCCCTTCCATAATGATATTATATCATTGGCATTATTAAAATATAATTGTAATCTTGACTTATACATGTTTGTTTTGTATCCTAGCTCTTGCAAATTTTTATTATTGTATAGCAAGGATTTTTGGAAGTCTTTGTTTTCTTGCGTGTGTTAAATATTTTTTGAGTTTAAAGATTTGACATGTAGTATATAAAATTACCTTTATTTCAAAATAAATATTATATGGCTTAAACCTATTCATCTCATAAAAAGTTTATAAAATGACTCTATATAACATTTCTACACACTATTTTTTAAAATATACTTTATACCTGATGAAATCGCATTTTAGGGTTATTTTTAAGCCTGAACAAAATTTTTACTAAAAAAAATAATAATAGTTCTTAATTTAATAAAACTTTAAGTTTTGTTTTGCTATTATTCTAAGCGTAATCAAGATTACATGATTACAAGTTCTTAGGCAAAGGTTCTCCTTTGATAGTTTTGGGTTAAATAAGAACATTCTTTCACATTATCTTCCTTTAAAAACTAAGGTTGGTTTTTACCTCCTTATGTGTTTTTGTTTTTATATAGTTTGGTTTTTGTAATGCAAGGTTTAGTTTAGTATTTATTGTGGTTAATTATTAATTTCTTATGCAGTTTTTAACTATACAAAGATGACACATTGCTAATGTTTTTTAGTGTATTTTAGAATCTCTTTGATATGTATATAATAAAATTAAAGTTTTTTCAAAGCGGAATAGCCATATTAAACAAAAAAATAAGTACTTTTGTTGGTTGAATTACCTAGTTTAGCCATTGATTATTCATTTACTTATTAGTATAAATAGGAGCACATCATCGGTTTTGGTTGTGTAGAATTTAACTAAATATAGATCTTATAATTGCCGTATTTCACATTTAATTGTGGTTTTGTATAATTTAGATAAATATCAATAAAATATTTTAGAATCATTTTATTCTACTTTAAAAGTCTTTGATATATAGAATCTTTAAATTTTTACCACTAATAGATAAATACCAATTATAAATAATGCTTTTATTACACCATAGATTCTATAAGTATGTCATGGTAATAAAAAGATATTTAATAATACAATCATATAATTTAATTGCTGAGGTCAAATAATTTTATGCGTATAAATATTAGATGAGTATTTATGCTTTTATACTAAAAAAACTAGAGCCACTACCGCTAAAATAGACTTTACTATATATTTTGCATAATTGCTCTTCAATTTTTATTAATTTGTCATATAGGTTACAAGCAGGTTTATATAGGTCATTTAATTCGTTTATGCTATATGCTGATAAAAGTTCTATAGAATTTTTATTAAAGTCTATACTACTTTTTGTATTGATTATATTTATTTTTGCAAATTCTTCATAAACTTTTTTAGTATCACACGATACATCATTGCAATGTATCAAAAGATTCATATATTTTTCATAAAATGGCTCTATAATATCCCCTGTACCATAAACATTTGCACTTGTGTATTTTAATGTGGCTTGATTTTTGTTATTATATATTCTTAGCATGTTGGATATATAACTATGTGTTATATTAGATTGCATTATATTTATAATGTCATGCTTTTTTAAAGCAATAGATTCCATAAAATATGAGTGAATGCTGTATTCTTCTTGAGTATATATTTTTATAAAAAAAGCCACATCACTACCCAATTTCTTTGCACATTCTAGCAATACGGATAAATCATAATTAAAACTAAGTATTTTATTTAATACTAAAAGCGTTATAGCTGCATTAACACTGCCACCACCAAGCCCACCGCCAACTGGTATCTGTTTATTGATTATTGCAAATAATGCCATTTTGTTTGGTAATTTTTTTTGTTTATTTTCTTTATAAAATGTATATAAAATTTTGTATGCCCTATATATCAAATTAGCTTCCAATGTGCAATCAAAATTTCCATACAAGTAAAATTTCACACACTCTATAGCTTGTGTTTTATCTGTGTATAGCTCATGTTTAAAATCCTTTGTATTTCTTATTATTTCTTTCATATCATCAGCAGTAAGAATGCAAAATAACATTTCATCAAAAATTTTCTCTAAAACTATATTAAATCTTGATTGTATTGAATGCAATTTGCCTACTTTTTCATTTACCTTTAATACTGCATTTATTTTTGGATATGCCCTTACATACAAAGTTTCTAGCACAAAACTACCTATCAAATAATCTATTACTTTTTATTGCTTTGTTCTTTTTTAAAAATATCTTTTGCATTCATTTCTTTAGATCGTTTATTCTTAAGCTGCATGCCTAACGCATCTAAGACATCCATACTAACAGCATCGCCCATTGCCTTAGTGTTTTCACTTTTTATCGCTTCCGTGAGTTCTGCACGCAAAATTAATGTTTTTGGAGGTGCTTCAAATCCCAACTTAACACTTCCCTTATCGATACTAACAACCTTTAAAATAATATCGTTTCCTATTACAATACTCTCTTCTTGCTTCCTAGATAAAATCAACATTTATCAATCCTATTTAAAATATATCTTACCTCACCATTTGGAAATACCTTAATAATTCCAAAATGTGTATCAAAATCTGCCAAAAATATTTTATAATTAGACTCGTTATTAAAATAGTCATTTGACAAACAAACACTATTTGAAACTGCATCAGTAACCGACTTTTTGTCTATATTCACATTATCACCAAAAATACTTTTACATATATTAGAATCTAATACAATCTTTGCACCATTAAATGCCATGCTAGCATATTCCTTAAGCTTAATTGTATCATATTTTATTATATTTTTAATATTTAATAAAATAAGTTTTGCTTTTTGTGTTGTTCCGCATGCTAAAAAAGGTACATCAATTATATGATATTGTTTGTTTTTGGATATTATGTCATTATAAATATTTTGTTGGCTTTTTAATGTAGCATTGCATTTATGTGAAATTTTATATGGAGATATATATTTATTTTGCGTAATAATGCTTTTATAACACAATTCCCCCTCTTTAATCCTTTCTAAGAAACAAAGACTTCCTTGTGTTCTTAAATTATTACATATTATCTCACAAATACTTCTAACATATCCACCCTCGCTAATGCAAATTTCAAAACTTAAAAATGGATGAACATAGTTTATCAATTTTAAATATTTAATGTGGCTAGTAATCTTGTTTAAATCAAATTCTTCATTATTTTTCGCAAGTTGATATGCCCTAGATCCATTAATATGCTTTGCACTAAATTTTGGTGGTTTATAGGTTATAGTACCGCCTATATTGCCTATTGCCTCCTGTATGCACTTGTTTTCAAATCTGTTCACATCATGTATTTTAATAATATTTTCAATATCAAGGCTAGCACTCTCCATACCTAGGAATATAGTGGCTTTATATGTTTTATAGTCTTTTTTTATATGACTTAAAAGTTTTGTGTATGAATTTGTGCCAAGTATCAAAGTACCGTGTGCAAATGGATCTAGTGTGCCTGAGAATCCTATTTTATTTATAGAAAATCCCATTTTATTTAAACTATGCTTAATAGAGTTTGCAAATTTAAAGCTAGAAATATTTGGCATTTTATATGATAACGCTAAAAAATTGTTATTGAAAGTGGTAATTTGCAAAAATAACCTTATAGTTGAATTTTGTAAGATAAGATTCTACTATACAATTCTATATTTTCACAAAAAAAGGGGATTGATTGTCAATAAAAGTCAATGGAAATGAGTTAATATTAAATGAAGATACACTTATAACATCTAAAACGGATATTAGAGGTTTTATTACATATGCAAATTATGATTTTATTCAATTTAGCGGATATGAAGAAGAAGAGCTTATAGGAAAAAATCACAATATTATCAGGCATGCATTAATGCCACGCATTATTTTTAAAATACTATGGGATACAATAAAAAATCGCAAGGAAATAAACGCATTTGTTATTAATAGAAATAAGCAGAACTTTGATTATTGGGTATATGCTAATGTTACACCATCATTTAATACAAAAGGGGAAATAATAGGGTATTATTCTGTCAGACGCAAACCAAACGCATATGCAATACCAATAATAAAGGATCTATACATGAAATTAACAAATGCAGAGAAAGAGGCTAAATCTCAAGGTAAAAATGACATGGAAGCTAGCTATAATATACTAGCACAAACACTACTAGATTTAAACATAAATCACCAGCCACTTTTTATAAACTTACAAAAGAACGGAAAGATCTAGAGTTTCTTTTATATGGATAAAAAGATTCTAAAACATTAAATATTTTTAGTTTTCACTTTTAGCTTTATTCATGTCCTTTCTTAACTCTTTAATTCTTGCTGCTTTACCTCTTCTATTTCGTAAATAATATAATTTTGCACGGCGGACTCTCCCTATGCGTAAAACTTCTATTTTGTCTAAACTATCACTATATAATGGAAATATCTTTTCAACTCCAATATTGTTAGCACCCATTTTACGCACTGTAAAAGTTCTATCAACACCATTTCCGCGGATAGAAATGCAAACACCCTCAAAGTTTTGTGTCCTACTCTTATCGCCCTCTTTGATTTTAATCCCAACTCTTATGGTATCACCCGCTTTAAATTGTGGAACAACTTTTCCATCAATTTGAGCTTTTTCAAAGCTCTCAATGTATCTATTTTTCATAGTTTCCTCGCTTATATAAATCTGGTCTAAAATACTTTGTTTTCATCTTAGACATATTGAGTTTTAAACCCGATATTATAGCATGATTTCCGTTTAAATACTCCGAAGTGGGAAAAATTTCTTTATTTTTGTTATCAAAATGTTTAGATTTTGTAAAATTAGGTGCTTCTAACATATTCATTTCAAAACTTTCATTTTTCAATGATAGTTGATTTCCCAATACGCTGTCTATATGTCTAGATATAGAATCAGCCATACACAAAGCACCCAATTCACCACCTGTTAATATGAAATCCCCTATACTAAAAATCTCTGTTGCATATTTTTCTATTATCCTTTCATCAAACCCTTCATATCTTCCACATACAAAACTTATATGTGTGTATTTGCTCAATCTAACAGAATCCTTGTAATTAAATCTTGCACCACATGGACTAAGAAATATAATGCGTGAATGTATATATCCTTGCAAAGCACAATCAAGCACAAACGGATCAAGCAACATGCCTGCTCCACCTCCCATAAGGCTATTATCAACTTTCTTATGTTTATTTAGAGAAAAATCCCTAATATCTATATATTCAACATTTATTATCTTATTTTGTAAAGCCCTACCCATAATGCTATATTGAAAATATGATTCTACGAGCTTAGGAAATAATGTAAAAAAACTAAAATACATAAAATCTAAGCTAATTTTTCACATAAGGTGCAATTAGTTTATTAATAATTGTAGGTAGCCTAAACACACTAGTATGTAAATTTGAGTTATAAAATTGCATGTTTTCTAGCATATCACTTTTTTGTAGTTGTAAATCAGCCAATGGATGATAACTATCGCTTAAGAAAGTATAAAATTTTGGTGTAATTGCTGGTATCATGAAAGGCATTAAAATGTTGCCAAATTTGTTAGCAGTAGATAATAGATCTAAAGCAACACTTGGTTCTAAATAAATATTTGGAAGTGCAAAAATCATTATAAAATTTTTATTAGCCATCTTTTTTAATGCCTCAAATTCATTTTGACTTGGATTGCCAAGATTTATTATTATATCATAATTAAAATCTCTCAAACTCATGAAATTTTCGCATATATTAATTGATTGCTCCTTATAAACATACTTAAAGTTTGGTAAAAAACCACTTAAGGTATTTAAAGCTTCTTTGTCGCTTACAACCATATCAACATGAATATTATTTAATGATAGATAATAGGCGATCTCAGCGTTTAGCGTCCCACATACTAGAGCTTTTTTAGAATCTTTGATAACACAATATGGAATCTGCGTTATCATCTCACTTTCTATAAAACAAAATCTTTTTGCCATTACCTCTTGTTTTATTTGTTTCTTTACTTTATCTTTATAGTTTATTAAGGCAATCTGTTCGAATAAATTACTGCTAAATAGTTCAATCTCTATATCTTCACCTTTATAGTTTGCGAATTTATTAGTAATTTCATATTGATTCTTAAAACCCATTGCAACATCATTTGTTAGCCACATAAATAGCACCTTTACTTTTTAATGTATTAATTATAAAGCATAATTAGTTAATTTGCATTAATTAGATCATATATTGTAATTGCAAAGATAAATTATGCAATTAGCTTAACTTCTGCATTTTGAATGCTATATAAAATTGTAGTTCATGCTAGAATAAATAAGAATAATTTGCCCCTAAAAATATTTGAAATCCAAATATATTTTCTGTAGCTTTTGAATGGGTAAATACACTTTTTGTCAAGAATTCAAATTGATGATGTTTGCTTACTAGAGTTCTTATGCCAAAATTAATACCTGTTGTAAGCCCGCTAAATTGTGGGATACTAACATTTTGCAATGCTAAAGCACTGCCACCGGGATAAAAAGTCGTTAGATAGCCAGTCGACACACCAACATAGATTCCAACTCTATGTGTATCTCTGCTTACAAAATCATGCAGATAATCTATATTTAGATCACCAATTGCTGTTATGCCAGTTACTTTCAAATCACCAAAAGCGTAGCTTGGTGCTCCAATAACACCACCTATACTAAGATAGTAACGCATTCCGTTTGCAAAATCAAAATATTTTTGCCCCCCTATGCGGATGTTTATCCCAAAGCCAGCATTTATTTGTAAAGTTTCCTTCGTGGGAACGCCACCACCAGCAACATTACCGCCTATTTTAAAACCATCATTAGTTAATACACCAATAGATCCACCAAAATCAATTCCAAGAAAAAAACCATTACCCCTGCTATCAGCTAGCAAGCTTGTTGCTAATATGCAATTTGTAAAAACAGCCCCAACAATTATTTTATTAAATGCATTCATAAAAAACCTTTAGTGAGTATTAAGCGTACTATAAAGATCGTCAAATTATTATATATTTAAAGTAAAACTTATTCCATATTTTATGTTTATTGGATTCTATAATTTTATTGCCTTATGTTATAATTAATAACTTTCATGATTAAAGGATGTGTATGCAAGGAGAACAAAGTAATATAACAAAATGGATTGATGCATTAAAAATCGCAATCATAGAAAATAATATTGATAATGCAATGGAATTAATTGATAATCTACCTTTTGATAAAGATTCTATATTTAATGGCAAATACGATGGGAATGTAGAGCTACTTGAATATCTTAATATCGCAAAGGAGTTAATTTCTCAGGTTTTAGATATATTAATTACACAGCAAGAAGACGCTAGAAACCAAATTTATAAAATCAAGCAAGCACGCAAATTTTTGACTAATTAATATAAAAAAATATATATTTTTCATATTTAATACTTTTTGCTTGATTTGTTTTTTTTTTTTGTATATAATGCTGAGGTTATCTTAATTTATTACAAGAAAGGGTGTTGTATGAAAAAGTTAATTTTATCTAGTATGGTTGCCATATCACTTGCTACAGCAAGTGTATATGCGGGTGAAAGCAATAATGGTGCGTTTGTTGGTGTAAATCTTGGTGGTTCAATTACTGGTGCGATTTCATCAGATAGCAAAAATCCAGCACTTAACTCTTCTTTAGCGGTTGGCTTTAAAGGTGGTTATCAAGCATATTTTTCTGAACAAATGGGTGCTAGATTCTATCTATCTAGTATAGCTAATTTTGGATTATTAGGTATAGTAGCCCAAGGAACTGGAGGAACCACAGATAGTGCAATGTCTGTTAATCTAAGTGTTATGGCTGATTTAAATGGTGATTTCTTGTTTGATTTTATTAATGAAAATACATTCTCTACAGGTGTATATACAGGTTTCTTTGGCGGTGCTCTTCTTAATGGTATA
>JARHYT010000056.1 GCA_029264775.1 Helicobacter sp.
TGTTAAGCTTAAAACCAAATCAAATGGGTAGCATATTATCTCAAATGCAACCAGATAAGGCAGCAGAGCTTACAAAATTAATAAAATATTTTCCAAATAAAAAGCCAGTTCCACCAAATGCACCACCTCCAGCAAAACCAGATGGAATCAATGTTGATAATAATACTCCTAAAAATGCAAGTGAAGTTGGAGATTACAAAACAAATAGCAATAATATAATCCAAAATGCTAATAGCAATGATGGTGATACAATTTATTAATGTAGTATAATTTGTAATTTATATGTTAGGTGTCCTTATAAATACTAGATAAATGGGTGCTTGTTTGTATTTTTAGTTAAAGTTATCTTTTTTGTGTGTTATAATTAATGTATAAAACGATATATGTTTATTGCGTAGTTATAAAAAGTTAAGGAAAAGTATGCTAAGTATCTATACAAAAACAAATGATGGTTTAGTTAAAAAGATTCCATTTGATGCAGAAGATAATATTCTACCAAATAATATTTTATGGATTGATTTGCTTCATCCTACAAATCATGAAATGGATTATATAGTTAAGAAGTATAATCTGGATATTCCAACACAAGAGGAAAGAGAGGAGATAGAATTTAGCTCTAGATATTGGGAGGATAGTACTTCTATAACGATTAATGCACATTTCTTAATGCGTGTTACAGATGAGAACAAAGAATTGAAACTAATTAATGAAACAATTACATTCATGACAACACAAAATATTCTTTTTACCATTAGATTCAATGATTTTAAGATTTTTGAGGAAATGCAAACTAGGATTTTAGCCAGTCCTAAGAATTTTGAAGATGGATATGATATATTAGATAAAATGTTTGAAATAAGGGTAGAGAAAGATGCTGATATTTTGGAATGGATCGATAAAGAATCAAGAAAGCTAAGAGTTAATGTTTTAGAAGATAAAAGCGAATATACATATGATAAGATGTTAAGAGGTATATCTAGTTTGCAAGAATTAAATATGCGAGTTAGAGATTCATTGTTTGATAAAAGAAGAGCCATAACTTCATTGATAAAAAGTGATAAAATAGATAGAGATATAAAGAGGAATTTAACTATTGTTCTTAAAGATTTAAATTCACTTGTTGAATTTAATGTGGCACAGCTACATGTTCTTGACAATATACAAACTATATTAGCAAGTCAAATTAATATAGAACAGAACAAAATAATCAAGCTTTTTACGGTTGCTACTGTTGCTATGATGCCACCTACATTGATTGGAACAATCTATGGTATGAATTTTGAGATTATGCCAGAATTGAAATGGGATTATGGTTATCCACTTGCAGTATTCATTATGGTTATATCAACTATATTGCCTCTTGTAGCCTTTAAGAAAAAGGGGTGGCTATAATTTCTAAATTGTTTAGTTTTTAAGCAATAATGCGTAAGCTTCTGATACTCTTCTAAGGTATTGCCCCCCATTGTCATTATAAGGCTTTGTTAGATTTTTTGGGTCAAGCACATTCTGTCTATTTTTCTCAAAAATTTCATTATATTTAGAATCAAGCTCTTCTTTTGTGAAGTTTTCTGATATATCAAATATTTCCAATGCTTCTTCCTTGGTTACTTCAACATGTTGTTCGTTTATAGCTTTAAAGCTATCGTATAGATAATTAAAATCATCATTTTCAATTTCTAAGATTGCTGCAACACTTATAATTGCTTCTTCTTCATTGTGAGAAAAATTACCATCAGTATAAGATAATGCAAACATAAATTCAATCATTTTCAATCTCTTTTTATATTGAGCTATGGTTTCCTCACAAAATAATTCTGCTAATTTTTCTATGTCCTCATTGCTTGCATCTTTATATATTTCTAAAAATAGTTCTTTTGGCTGATCTAAATCTTTTGCCATATCATCTATTAAGGCATTAACTAATTTTTCTTCTAATGAACAACTTTTGTTATCAACAAAGCTAAGTTTTCCTAAAATTCTAACCATAATACCATATTCTGTTGCCATCAATTTTTCTTTTGGGGACAATATAGGTCTTGGCTCAATTATTTCTTGTTGGTTATTTGTACGCAATACATCTTGATCATTTGGCATAACTGGATTGCTAAGATAAACTTGAAAAGTTTTGTACAAATAAAAAATAATCACCGCAGCTATCAAGGCTAATACTACTTCCATGAACATTCCTTTTAAATAGTTTAGAGTTTTAACTTCTTTTTTAACTCTTGCTTGCGAATCTCTTCTGCTTCAAGGGCTTGTTTCTTTAACAACTTTTTTTCCTCATTTTGTCTTTCTGCAAGAATCCTTTTTTTTTCCCTTGCTTCTTGTATCTTAGTTCTATATTCATCTCTTTCTTTTGGGTCTTGATAACTTACTGGTTTTATGAAAGATGCAAGTAATATCATACCTGCTAACATACCAGCTATTGGGGCTTGATCGACTCCATTCAAATGATACCATGCCATTCCTACAAAACAAGCAAAAAATATCTTTAATAAAATAATCATTTGAAACTCCCATAGCATTTTTAGCTTGAGCTATAAAATAAAGCTAGGTTTTATATTATGCAAATCAAAACTAGCTTGGTCTGTCTTGTCAAACGATACTAGCAATATCTGTGCCATATTTAATATTGGTGTATATATGGGATCCCTGCCGCAATACTTTGTGCATAAATTTTGATTTTTATCAAACATATTAAAAGTAGAATCGCTAAATACACATAAAAAATCTACACCCAAATCAATGCCTGAAAATAAAATGTCACCGCTTTTTTTATATGCTTTTTCAAGATTAATATTTTCTAGATGTGCAAATGATTGCCTACTTTCTTGTGTTTCAAAATATCTAAGCCCAACAATATCAAATATTTCCATAGTCTTTGTGTATTCATCATTCGTATAACAATCAAAATGCCTTCCCCCGTAAAAAACGCATGTAGAAAAATTAACATTATTTGTATTCCTTGGTAACACCACAGGTATGCTAGACATCTTTAAGCTATTGCCAAAATTAATTTTAACTTTATTTTTTATTGATTCTGTGTGTTCACCGAGTATAAAGGGAAAATAGGCTATATGCTTATGTAATTCGCCAACATCGATATCTATATTATTACTTTTTAATTCAGACACAACAAAATCTTTTATTGCCTTATGACTATTTATAGATTCTATCGTGAATGCTAAATTTGCATATGAATCTTCTTCTGTAGCAAGTAATATAGCATCATTTTTCATAGCCATTGCTATATTATACACATTAGCATATAAAAACGACTCTAAATTACAAATTCTACCAAAATATCCACCATTATATTTGAAAGTTTCATTTACTTCCTTAAAGGAAATATCAAGCTCTTTCATAATAGCCTTTGTAGCTACATTAAACACATTATTTTTAACGCAATCATAAATGATATACATAATATTCCTTATTTTATAGTTTTTCGCTTGGAGATAAAATATCTTGCATGGAATAAGAGTTGAAGTCCATATCGTGTCCGACTATTTTATTTACACAAGAGAAGCCATATTTGCGTGATACCTGCATGCCAAAACTTGCCCATTCATTTTGTAGCGAATCTCTTGATAATATCATTGATTGCATGTATTCTATTTGTTGGTCTATTATCTTATTTTTAGGGAACACAAAACCATTCACACTTACATGTTCAAAAATGTTGCCATCATTCGTTGAGACAAATTTTAGTAATTTATCCTTTTGTAACGGATGTTTAGATATAAGCCATTTTATATATAAAAAGAAACCATCGCCAAGATAGGAATCGTCGTGACAATCAGATATAAAGTTTATAAAAATATATTTTTTTAACTCATTTTTTTGGCTAGGTGTTATAAAATCCATCTGTTGAAAGAAACTATTATATTTATTAAACGCCATATCAATATCTAGCAATAAATCTTTTTTTGCATATCTTCTGCTTATAGGCTCAATATTCCATTCATTGCCAAATTTATCAACTAATATATCTATGTTTATATTGCCAAATATCGCGTAACCATTAATTCTGCAGTGTATAAAATCTAAATCAACCCCAAATTCTTGATAACCAAAGAGTCTATAATCAATACAAGCAAAAACATCTTTTAATGTATCAGACGATTTATAACATATATCTTGTCTTACAAAACCATTCTGAAAATCTATTCTAGAATCAAAAGAAAATATACTTAGATGTAGCTTTCCCATATTATTCCTTAATTATAACCATAACAATTTGTTTAAACTAAATATATTAAAAGCAAAAAACAAACACACTAGCCTCGTAAAACAATTTAAAATGAACGCAAAACCACAAGACATACCCAAATATTACAATATATAAGTAAATATCATAAGCAATATGAGCTGTTTAAGTTGATATTGAGTGTATCGCAATCACAATTGGTTAAAAATATTAGAATCATTGCATAATAATAAAAGTATATTATGTCTTATATTTTTATGTGTTTCAGGCAATATTGTTTTGAATTGTGTCTATAGTATCTTATTAAATGTATCAATTATTAAAACCTTATCTGTATTATACTTGTAAATTTATATTTAATAGGTAGTTTATTTTATATCTTTGCCTTAAAATCAACATTCATATATAATAATAGACGAATTGGTAAAATTAAATTATTTCTATAGACTAAAAAACACATATAAGGTTCACATAAACAATAACAACAATCGCTATGTTTAATATTTTAGTAAAATTTTATTAAAATACAGGATACATAAAACTAACATTCGCAAATAACATCTATTTGACTAATGATTGTGTGTAAAATCATCTGTGATTATATTCCAATCTAACATAATTTTTAAATTACACCATTGCTTTTATCAAGCAAATAGGTTATAACTCTATCTTCAATTATTGCCATTTTAACTGCTGGCAATAAATTATTTTTACGATAATGCTCTATTACATCCTGCGGATTTTGCCCACTCATCATAGACTCATAATATAGCGTTTGAAATACCTCATTATCATCAACATTTATTTTTTCTTGTTTTGCAAGTTTATCTACGATGAAAGTAACTCTAACACTTGTTTGTGCTTTCGGTCTTTGAGCCTCTCTTAATTCTTTTCCTTTTTCTTGGTCATTTTTTAATTCCTCTAATTGTTCTTTAGTCATCATCGAAACTTCATTATTAAATAACACATTCATTTCCTGTTCTAGTATATTATCAGGCAAATCAAATGTAAATGCTTTTGCAAGGTTTTCTAACGCCTCCTCTTTTAGTTTTTCATTATATAATTTTGTTTTAGATTCTATTTCCAAATCCTTTTTGATCTGTTCTTTTAGTTTATCTAAATTATTTTCATCATTATCACCTAATATAGCTTTTGCAAATGAATCGTCAATTTTCACTTCATCTTTCTTTTTGATGGCGTGCAACTTTACTTTGAATTGCACAGCTTTACCAGCTAAATTTGTGGATTGATAATCATCAGGAAAAGTTACATTTATAGTTTTTTCATCTCCCACATTCATACCAACCAAAGATTCTTCAAAGCCGGGTATAAATTGCTTTGAGCCAATGGTTAAATCATAGTGTTCTGCTTTGCCACCATCAAATGGTTTATTATCTAAAAATCCCTCAAAATCAATATTTGCAATAAACCCCTCTTTCAATACTTTCTCATCTGTTGGAACGACTGGTGCCCTATTTTTAGCGAGCTGTTCCAATCTTTCTTCTACTTGTTTGTCCTCAATGCTTTCTAATTTAAATTTTGGCATATGCGAGATTGCGTTATCTACATCAAATTTAGGTGTGATACCAATTTTTAACTCAATGTCTATACCTGTATCATTTTCATCAAACTTCAATATAAGTGGTTGTCCTATCACATCTTTTTCATTTAAACCTAATTCTTTAATTGCATTTGAGTAAAATTCATTGATACTTCTTTGCCTAGATTCCTCATTTAAATTATCTTTATATCTATTTTTAACAATGCTTACTGGAACTTTACCTTTTCTAAAACCATCCAACTTCATTGTTTTTGCATATTGATTTGCCAATGTATCTACATGCTTATTGATTGTTTCAGTTGATATTTTTCCACTTGCTTTTGCATTCGCTTCATTAATTCTTTCTGTATTCATAGCTATCCTTAAGGGTTTTATAAGTATAATTGCGTATTGTAACTAAATTTTTATTTTTTGTAAATCTTTTAAGGAGTAAAAATGCCGAAAACACAAAACAATCGAGAAAATTTACAAAGCAAATCACAACATATAAAGATTGCTTCTATTGAAAATCTTAAACAAAGATTAAATGCTTCTAAAAATTTATCGCCAAATTTTGGTGAGATTATATCTGTTGAAACAAATATAATTAAAGCGACAGGATTATCTCCTAGTGTTGGCGATGTTGTGTGGCTAATTAGAGGAAATGATACAAGAACAGAGGGTGTTGTTACTGCCACACATAAAGAAGTTTTTAGCATTAGTCCATTTAGCTTTACCGAAGGATTTAAGAGCGGAGATAGAGTAATGATCTCAAAAGAGGGGTTACATATACCAGTTGGAAATGAATTGCTAGGTAGAGTTATAAATCCATTAGGAGTTCCTCTTGATAATTTAGGTGCATTACATGCTGATGCCTGTACCCCTATTATGAATTCTCCTATATCCGCATTAAAAAGGGGCTTGATAAATGAAGTATTTAGTGTTGGGATAAAAAGTATAGATTCCTTGCTTACATGTGGTAAAGGGCAAAAAATGGGAATCTTTGCTGGTTCTGGTGTCGGTAAATCAACGCTTATGGGCATGATAGTAAAGGGGAGTGTTGCACAAATAAAGATAGTTGCTCTAATAGGAGAGAGGGGTAGAGAGGTGCCAGAGTTTATTGAGAAAAATTTAGGCGGAAATTTAGAAAACACAGTGCTTGTTGTGGCTACGAGCGATGATTCTCCCCTTATGAGAAAATATGGAGCATTTTCTGCTATGGCTGTGGCAGAATTTTTTAAGGATCAAGGGCATGATGTATTGTTTATAATGGATTCTGTAACTAGATTTGCCATGGCACAAAGGGAAATAGGATTAGCGTTAGGAGAGCCTCCGACAAGCAAGGGTTATCCGCCATCTGTTTTGACTTTATTGCCACAATTAATGGAGAGAGCAGGTAAAGAAGAAGGTAAGGGTAGTATTACTGCATTTTTCACTGTGCTTATGGAGGGTGATGACTTAAACGATCCAATAACTGATCAAAGTAGAAGTATTTTAGATGGGCATATTATGCTTGATAGAAATCTGACAGATTTTGGTATATATCCACCAATAAACATACTTAATTCGGCTTCAAGGGTTATGCATGATATTGTATCTCAAGAGCATAAGAATGCTGCTAGAAAATTTCGTAGAATGCAGGCATTACTAAAGGAAAATGAGGTATTGATCAGAATTGGAAGCTACCATAAAGGTAATGATATAGAACTAGATGAAGCTATAGATAAAAAAGCCTTAATGGAAGAATTTCTAGGGCAAGACGAAAGTGTTCAATCAAATTTTGAAGAAAGTATAGCACAAATGATAGATATATCTAATAGTACTTTGTAAATAATTTTTATAAATTGAAGTATTAAAATGTAGATATTTTTATAATTTTAAGCATATTTAATTGTTTAACTTGATGATTTACAAACCGAATTCAAGATGTTATTATAAGGTATCTTAAAATACTAGTATTTATCTTTAAATTGTTTATCGCCCATAGCAATAATTTTATTTGATAATTGTTTAAAACTTATTTGATTGACTTGATATTGATAAATAAACTAACACATAGGATGTATATAATCCAGTCATCAACAAAGTCAAGGCAAAAAAATAAGATAAATCCTAAAAAACCTACTCCTCTAACTTTTTTTAAAATCGTTGAGGGACATTATAGCATAAAAAATAAAATTCACATTTTTTATTCACAATGCAAGAAATGTTATTATT
>JARHYT010000094.1 GCA_029264775.1 Helicobacter sp.
TGTTAAAGATAAATGAATTAAGTGTTTTATATTGCAAATGATGTGTTATTAAATTAATTTATAAGTTTTAGATTCTGTGTTATATTATATATTTTATCAATATATGGCAAGCTAGATTGGTTGGGGGGGGTATTATTTTATTGTTAATAAAATTTATTTCTAATCATCAATATTTGTGAATAAGGCGATCAAAAAACATATTCGTTGGATTTTTGTGGTTTTATGTTTAATTTGCATATATTGAATCCTTTATGCTACAATGCTAGGTTTAAAAGATTAAAGGGATTGTATGTCAATTTTTAGAGAATATGATATTAGAGGCGTATTTAACGAGGATTTGAATGAAGAATGTGTATTCAAAATAGGTTATTTGTTGGGACAAGAGATTAAGAAATATGATAATAAAGTAGCTATAGGGTATGATGCAAGGACACATAGCCCTAAGTTGTTCATGTGGCTTAGCAATGGGTTGATTGCTGGTGGTATCAAGGTTTTTGATATTGGTATGATACCTACACCTGTAGCATATTTTTGCACTTTTATGACAGATATTAAAAGTTCTATAATGATAACAGGATCTCATAATCCACCCCAATATAATGGATTTAAAATCACAATTAACCAATCTCCATTCTATGGAGAACAAATACAGATGTTAAAAAATAAATTTTCTAGCACACAATTTATTAAAACAGGTGAGCAGAATATACAAAAATTAAATATTTTAGAATCCTATATATCTTATATAACTAAAGAATTTTATATTCTTAAAAGTTGGGATAAAAAAGTAATTTTTGATTGTGGTAATGGTGTTGCAAGCATTGCATTAACACAAATTATAAAAAATTTAGATTTAAATGCTATTTTGCTATTCCCTGAACCTGATGGTACTTTTCCTAATCATCATCCAGATCCAAGTGAGGAGAAAAATCTATATGATTTGAAGAAGGCATTGAAACATCACAATTCATATATAGGCATAGCATATGATGGCGATGCAGATAGAGTAGCCCTCATATCACAGAATCATAATTTTAAAGGAGATGAGCTTGCTATGTTGTTTGCAAGAGGTATAGCAACGCAAAAAGATAATGTGGTGGTAATTGGAGAGGTAAAATGCTCACAAATCATGTATGATGAAATTAATAAAGTTGGTAGTAGTGTAATGTATAAAACGGGGCATAGCAATTTGAAAGTAAAATTAAAAGAATTAAATGCTGATTTAGCGTGCGAAATGAGTGGTCATATATTTTTTAATGATAGATATTTTGGTTATGATGACGCTATTTATGCTAGTTTTCGTATTTTGGAGCTTATATATAAAGATAGTATCAAACAGGATAATTTGAATCCTATTGCACCACTTGAAAATTATATATATTCACTTCCTAAGTCATATAGTACAGACGAAGAAAAGATTGAAACAACAGAATCTAAAAAGTTTCAGATTGTTGATAATCTTAAAAATATGTTAAATGATATATGGAGTAATCAAAAAAAACATGAGGGACATAATGATTTTCCAAAAATTGTAGATATTATAGATATTGATGGTGTTCGCGTAATTTTTGATAATGGATGGGGGCTTGTCAGGGCTAGCAATACAACACCTATGTTAGTTACTCGTTTTGAATCGTATTCAAAAGATATGCTTTTGAACTACAAAAGTTGTTTATTAAAACTTATTGAAAAGTGTAATCCATGATGTAAAAAAGGGTGTTTATGGGCGATATTATTATTGATAAAGAATTAGAAAAGCTAAGAAAACATATTGATAAGATAGATTCTGATTTGGTGGATTTGTTACATAAGAGACTTGAATATGTTCAGCAAATAGGGCATTTGAAAGTAAAAAATAAAGCTAATATATATCGTCCAGATAGAGAGCGAGAAATCATTGATAAGCTTATTAAATATGCTAAAAAGCATGATTTACATAATATTAATAAATCTATAATAGAAGCTGTATTTTATGAGATATTTGCTATTGCAAGAAACATAGAGACACCACAAAAAATAGCATTTTTAGGTCCAATAGGTAGCTATACACATCAGGCGGCTGAAAATAGATTTGGTCCATTAAGCACATATTTGCCATTGACCACCATAAAAGCAGTTTTTGAGGCATTACAAAATGGTAATGCTAAATATGGCGTTATTCCTCTTGAAAATAATACAAATGGAATGGTTGGGGAAACAATTGATAATCTAGCACAATATAACTTTAAGATAATAAATGAAGTAGTATTGCCAATTCATCATAGCTTTGCAACAAAAGCTAATAGTATATTAGATATTAAGAAAATATATTCAAAAGATATTGCTTTTGGACAATGTAGTAATTTCTTGCAATTTAATCAATTAAATGATATAGAGCATGTATCGGTTAGCTCTACTGCATTAGGTGCAAAATTTGCAAGTGATGACAACAATAGTGCAGTTATTTGCTCTGAAATAGCAGCAAAAATCTATAATATACCTATTATGTTCGCTAACATACAAAATCATCATACGAACAAAACTAGATTTGTAATTATTAGTGATTTTACAAATCAAAAAGGATCAAATGATAAAACTTCAATATTTGTAAGTAGTAAAGATTTTGCTAAGGCTGGAGCCCTCTTTGAATTATTAAAAGATTTTAAAGATGAAAATATAAATATTACAAAGATAGATTCTAGACCCGTGCAAAGCGATGGTGTTTATCATTCTGGATTCTATATGGATTTTTACGGACATAAAGATGATGACAATGTAAAAAGAGTATTCAATAAACGATTTAATGAGATAAAGTGGCTTGGCAGTTATCCATCCTTTAATTAATATAGAATCTAATATAATTAAAATTTGTTATTTTAAATCATTAACAATAACATAAGATTTTAATATATCTATTTTTTAAAAATATATGTGTTATATCCAAAGCTTTTTTTGTTAGATCGATCTAATTGTTTTTGACTTTTTATTCTCGATATTTAGTAGAGCAATTTGCGGTCAATGCTACTAATGATATTTGCAAAAAGATTTATGTATTATATGCCATGCTTTGTTGGTTTTTTATATTGTGTTTTTATAAGTTGCTTGCTTAAGTTTCAATAAATTTAATCAAACATTAGTTAGTTATGATTCCAAACTTTTATATTTCGGTGTTAGTGGTAAATGATTCTATTTTTAATAATTCTTGAGTTGCTTTTTGTATAATGGACATAAGATCATTGGATTCCTTATTTTTATTTATTATGTCTATGAAGTAACTCCCAACAGCAACACCATATACTTTATCCAGTAAAAGTGATATTTGGCTTGGATTGTTTATCCCAAAACCAACCATAATATCTTTTGATTCTAAAGCACACATTTCTGAAATATCCTCTATGTAATCAAGCATTTCTCTGTTTATATGTGTTTGGTTGCTTATAAATCCACTTCCAGCCAAAATATACAAAAATGGTGCATTTGTCTGAATCGCCATTTCTCTTATGCGTTTGCTTGGAGTTAATGGTGTCGCTAATTCTATAAAATATATATCTAAGTCTTTGCAAAATTGTCTTAAGCCAAAATCATTTTCGCCAAATCTAAAATCAGGCACAATCAAACCATAAGCACCGCATCTTTTTAACTCTTTTACAAAATTTTCTAAGCCATAATTGAAAACTGTGTTTGCATAAGCCATAGCTATAATGTCTCTTGAAGTATTATTTGCAAGTGTTTCTATGATTGTAAAGCCATGATTTGGAATAAAACCATGTTGCAAGCTATAATTATTTGCCTTTTGCATGGCAGAACCATCTGCATTTCCATCTGAAAATGGAAACTGAACTTCAAGGTATTTTGCCCCACCTTTCAAAATACCTGTTGCAGCACATAAGCACAATTGCATGCTGGGATAACCAGCAATTATATGCCCCATAAGCTCTATTTTGTGTTTCATATCGTCCCTCATTAATAAGAAAAATAAAAATGTATTTTATCATGTTATACCCACAATATAGGTATAATAATTTAAAAATTTATAATTAGAATATGATGGTATCTTATCCTAAATTCTACGATTCTATACAAGGTAAATTTTATATTAGCCTTTATAAATCCCTATATTATTATAATTATTTAAAGTGCTATTTTTAATTACGCCTTATTATAAACAAACAAGTGATGTTGTTTTGTAGCAATAAAAATAAATTAGTTTAGCAATTTGATAAAATTCATTTTTATATATAGTGGGTATCTAAAAATTAATAGTTATTAAAAAGTAGCCCCTAATTGCACATAAAATGCAGCACCGGGTGCTCTATAATAACTAAAATATTTTTGGTTAAAAATATTAGTAAAATTTGCACTTATTTCATAGTGTTTTAAGAATCTATATCC
>JARHYT010000095.1 GCA_029264775.1 Helicobacter sp.
TGCCTTGAGATTGATCTGTATTTGTATAAGTCCCTGCCATACTCCTTACAACAGAATCTATACTTTGAGTTTGTGTGCCACTTATATCCCTACTACTTGTAGCACCGGGCGTTGTAAAGGGCTTTTCCTCATTTTTTAGCTCTTTACCGCTTACTTGCAATTCATCAAAATCCATAACATCATCATCAGAATTATTTGTCTGCTTATTGCTTGAATTGTCGGCAAGAACTATTTGCATTTTGCTATTGTTTGTATTGTTTTCTAAAATTCGTGTATTTGCATTGCGTGCAAATGTCATTTGAGTGCAACCTATACCAATTAGAACTGCTAATCCCAAACACCTATATATATATATATCATGTTGCTTCATGCTATCCCCTAACAATATATATTTATTTAAACAATATAATGAAATCAGACTTTGCCTGTTTATCCTGCAAAGAATCACTCATACCAACAACAGCCACTTTCTTACTAGACTTATAATCTTTTATATGAAGTGGCACACCCATATCTTTACTCACATGATAAAAGCCCGCGAGAAAAATACAAAAATCATCTGTATTCACAAGTACATCAGCCATGCGTCTATCTTTGTATTGCTGAATCTCTACAAGCTTATCTATCATTTCTTTATCATCTATATGATGAGTTTGCGAAATTACCTTAGCAATCTTATCTTTAACCTCTTGTCTTGTTGATAGATCACCCCTTATAGGCATAACACCCTCATATATAGTCATGATCTCATCTTGCGATATATTGCCTGCCTTTATCTTTACATTATCAGAGAAAAAGGCAGTTTGCATTATATCCTTATATTGAGAATAATCCCATTTTTTATCCCAGCCTATCTCTTTTTGTAATGAATTTGGTTTAATATTAGCTTTGTTTTTCTCCGCAGAATCTATTGTTTTCTGCATGTTTGTACCAAACATTTCTAAAACCAAATAAACCTTTCTATTTTCACTAAGCCTTTTTAAAATCTCATTTTGCATTGCGTGATGCTTTTTTTCATCGTGCTTTTCACCAAGCATTACTATATCGTATGTGTTTAGTGTGCTAATGAATTTATCAAAAGGGATCTCCTTTTGCAACCCTACATCATATACAGATATATTACTAATATCGTAGCCCTTTGTATTGTTGTTTGCTTGTGTATTCTGCACCAAAGAGCAAGAAACAAAGAACAACAACATAACTGATAAAATAATAATTCTCATTTAATAACCTTTATAAAAACAATATTAAATATTATAATAAAATATTGTAATATTTCAATAAAAAAATTTATTTTTTAAGTTATTTTGTAAAATAGCTAAATGATGACAAAATAAAAAAAATATATTATAATTTCAAAACTTATTTACAAAGGTGATTATAATGGCAAGTAAAAAGCAGGGTAGAAGGAATAAAACTAAGCAAGATTCTAAAAAAGATGATTTACAACCATTAGGTAATATACTAGAGAGTGAGAATATCAATCAAACACAAATAAATGAAAATTCCATTTATCAAAGAAATCTACATGCTTTGAGCTATAGAGATCCGCTTTTGTTTTACAATCTACTAGAAATTAGAACAAATGTAAAATATGAAGTATTTATGGGAAATGATAGTGCCAATTTCAATATAGTTGAAATGCAAAGCAATATACCAATGTATAATGGCGATCCATTGCAAGAAAATCTTAATATTTTGAATAAATATGAAGTTTATCGCTATTATCCTTATTTGTATTGCTATGGCTTAGGTAATGGAATCTTATATAGTATGATGCTAGGCAATGAGGTTTTAAAAAGACTTGTTGTTGTTGAACCGGAATTAGAGATTATTTATATTGTATTGAATCTTATTGATTTTAGCGAATATATTATGAGTAATAGATTAATACTACTTCATTCACCACAATGTAATTTTAATATGATTAATTCTTTATTTGATATGGATAAGTTTTCTAAAGTGTATTCTAAAGTGTATGATTTGCTTGTGCCAAATGCCTATTATGAAAAATATAATGAAGAGATTGTAAAGATTAATAAAGACTTTGTAGCTGCTATTGAACATGGCGTAATAAGTGTAGGTAATGACACAAAAGATGCTATCATAGGCATAAAACAACATATTGAAAATATGAAATATTCTCTTTATGCACCATCTCTTTTAGAGATACATAGCAAACTAAAGGGAAGGGATACAGCAATAATCGTATCAACAGGACCTAGCCTATATAAACAACTAGATCAATTAAAAGAGATTGCACCATATGCTACTATTTTTTGTATTGATGCTAGTTTTCCAGTTTTACATAAACATGGAATAAAACCAGATATTGTATTTTCTTTAGAGAGAGTAAAAGAGAGTGCAAAATTTTACACACATACACCAGAAGAAGCACAAGAAGGAGTTATATTTTCTCTAACCTCAATAGTACATGAGGATACAATACATGCCATTAAAAGAGGGGTAAAGCAATTTAGCTTTCGTCCATTTGGATATACAACATTATTTAATTTTTGTGAATATGGATATTTGGGTATAGGCATGAGTGCGGCTAATATGGCATATGAATTAGTCGTGCATTCTCAATTTAAAAGGTGTATTATTATAGGGCAGGATTTAGCCTTTGGAGAGGACGGCACAAGCCATTCAAAAGGTGCAGTGTATGGAGAAAATGAGATTAAACCAAAGGATAATAAAATATATGTAGAAAAATACGGCGGAGGTGGCGTTGTTGAAAGTACGGAAGTTTGGAAACTATTTTTAAATTTTTATGAAAAAGATATTGCAAACACACCTTATAAACTTGAGGTTATCAATGCTACTGAAGGTGGGGCAAGGATTAGAGGAACTATTGAAATGCCATTTAAAGAGGCATGCAAACTAATACCAAAAGCAAAAAAGAAGGCTATTAAACTAAAAGCACCTACAAAAGCTACTGCAAACAAAAATATGAAAAAGGCAATAGAAATTTGTCAAAATTGGATTGATTATGGGGAATTACAACAAGAAAAGGTTGAAAAAACATTTTTAGAGCTTGTGGAGTTTTTAAAAGAAATTGAGGAATTAAACAAACAAAATCGTTTAGAAGAGTTTAACTATGCTACGATGGATAAACTTATAGATTCTATTGATGAAATAAAAGATATTTTTAACTCTCGCGTATTTCATGATTATTTTACAGACGCCTTGCAATCTTATATATTTCATCAAGAATTAGATATAGCCCAACTTTTGGTGCGTCCTATAAATAGTGAAGATGATAGGAGAGCAAAAGAGCTTGAATGGTTGTATCACCATAGATATTGGCTTTTTAGTCTTGCAGGTGGGATTGATACGGTTGTAACGGTTGTTAGAAAGGCATTAGAATATCTAAGCGGCGAAAAATATGAAAGTGTAAAAGATAAAGAAAAGAAAGATAAAGATAAAAATCAATCTAAATAATATTAAATTTCTATTATCCTTAGTCAATTAATGCAACTATCGCTTAAAATACGGAATCAATATGGGAATATATAAGTTTTATATATCTTTTTTTTATATTTTTATAATATATCTATATGCAGATTCTATGCAATTAGCAAACACGGATATAACTAGCGATTCTATATATAATTCTCAACCACATGATTCATTAGAACAAGAAGTGCCATTACCCAAAGATCCAAGTATATTGCAAATGCAAGAACAACAAATGGATTTAATGAGAAAAGAGTATAGAGGGAATCCATCTAAACAAGATTTAATACATTATAAACAAGAAGAGATCAAAAAACAAATACAAAAAGATAGCACATTGAAAATTAAGCCAGAGCACACAGAAGATAAAGAGATTATCGGCGTTACAAATCAATATGAATTTATAATAAATTATATTTTCAAACTTGTTGATGATATGCCATATGGTGAAAATTATGGTATTGCTGTGCCTATACATTCTTTATATTTGCATAAAAGACAAAAAATAGCAAAAGTTTGTGAAATTAACACAAAAGAAACATATTTAACATTAATAAACTATCCACACTATACAAAAACAGAAATGAATGCAAGTATCCGCAAACAAACACAATATTTATTGTATAATTTGCTACAAGAATATAAAACAGAAGTTTTAGAGTGTTTAATCTTGAATCAAGCACATCTTGATGATTTAAATACCGCAATTAATCTTGAGGCAAGGACGAAAACTATTACAAGTGTGCGTTCATATGTGCTTGTAGATTTTCATGGTGGGATTTTAACTATTAAGGTTTTTAACCCAAAAGATAAATGAATAACAAGGAAGGTTGCATGAAAATAGCGATTGTAGAAGATGATATAAATATGAGGAAAAGCCTTGAAATATTTTTCTCTGATTATAAAGACTTGGAAGTAGTAAGCTTTAAAAATCCAAAAGATGCTTTAAAATCACTTGATGATAGCTTTGAGCTTGTAATAACAGATATTAACATGCCACAAATTGATGGCTTAGAGTTTCTAAATAGACTTAATGGTAAATATGAGGCTATAGTTATAACAGGCAATGCCACCTTAAACAAAGCTATAGAATCTATACGACTAGGTGTAAAAGATTTCTTTCAAAAACCTTTTGAACCGCAAGAATTACTTGAAGCAATATACAGGACAAAGAAACTCGTTGAATTTAATAAGATTCACCAAAATACACAAACAACGGCTAAAAAAACTCTAAATAAAGATAAATTATTTAAATCAAACTCAAAAAAACTAGAGGAAGTAAAAACATTAGCATTGAAAGTAGCACCGACTGATGCAAGCGTATTGTTACTTGGTGCAAGCGGTGTTGGCAAAGAAGTATTTGCAAGATTCATTCATGAACATTCAAAAAGGAGTCAAGCTCCATTTTTGGCATTAAATATGGCAGCTATCCCTGAACATTTATTAGAATCTGAATTATTTGGCTATGAAAAAGGTGCATTTACAGACGCAGTATCAGCAAAACCGGGATTATTAGAATCTGCACAAGGTGGAAGCGTGTTTTTAGATGAAATTGGCGAAATGCCTATGCAATTACAAGCAAAGTTACTAAGGACATTGCAAGAAAAAGAGATCGTTAGACTAGGTAGTTCAAAATCAATTAAAATAGATGTTAGATTCATATCTGCTACTAATGCTAATATACAAGAAAAAATAGCAAATCAAGAATTTAGAGAAGATTTATTTTTTAGATTACAAACAGTGCCTATAAAAATTCCACCATTAAAAGATAGAGCAGAAGAAATTATCCCTCTAGCAGAAAATCATATAAAAGAAATATGCAAGCAATATGAGTTTAATACAAAAGTAATTAGCCAAGAAGCTAAGGATAAAATGCTATCTTATACTTGGCCCGGCAATATCAGGGAACTATTAAGCGTTGTTGAAAGGGCTTGTATCTTAAGCGAAGGAGATATAATCAATGTTGTAGATCTATATCTTGATGAAAGAGAAAAGGGCTTATTTTAAGTTTTTATATTGTATTTATATATAAGCTCTAGTCTTTAAGCATTTTGGATATTTTTAAAACTTACAACATAGAATCCTTTGGTTTGTAATTATAAAGTAGAATCGCATTGTCAAAGGATAATTTTTATTATAACTTAAAAAGGTTTGAATATGCTAGTTTCTTGTAAAACAAAGGTAAATAGCAATATTAGTTTAATTTTTGTAATGTTCTTTTTATCTATTGCTCTTAGTCTTGTAAAACTACATGCAGCGGAATCTGTAAAACAAGAAGTTGCTGATGTAAATATAGAAACTGATTTAGATTCTATATTCCTCAATAATTCTGAAATTAAAATAGGGGATAAACCAACAATTATAGTTTTTGGCAAAGATGATTGCTATCATTGTAACATATTAGCTACTAGCTTAATTGGAAACTCAACAATACAAGGGTATATCGAGCTAAATTTTCTACCATATTATATAAATATTAGCGATAAAAAGAAGCATTCTATACCATACCTTAGTTTAAATGGGCTATTGTCTGCTGACATGGCAAGATTATATAAAGTAACCTCTGTACCATTGATGGTTTTTGTATCTTCTGATGGAAATGAGATTATGCGTGTTTCTGGATTTCCGGGAGAAAAAAGGATAATTCATATTCTTGAATTTGTTTATAATGATGTTTGGAAAAATTTTAATACCCAAAAAGAAAGAGTAAATGGTTTTTTGGAGTATGAAAAAGAGTTAAGTAAAGATTCAAAATAAGGAGATTATATGCGTTTTGTTAATACTAGTTTGAAATGTTTTGTTGCTTGTATGTTGCTTTTTAACATTGGCTGTAAAGATGGTAATATGGCAATTAGTGATGGAAATAATAATACGAATGAGCTTGATTCTGTATTAGAAAATATAGATATTGATGGATATAAAGGTTTAGAAGAGGTAATATCAAATAATGTTATCATAGAATCTACCACAAAGCCTATTATGCTTATATTTGGCAATAATGATTGCAAATATTGTGAGGATTTGAAGCGGGAGATAAAAAATAATGCGGGGTTAAATTCGCTTATAAAAGATAATTTTACAACATATTATATCAATACAAGCTATAGTAAAAATCATAATATAAAATATCTTGATAAGATTATGAAAACCGATGAATTATCAAGATATTATAATTTATCAAAAACACCTATGATATTATGGCTAGAACCAAATGGAAATGAGATATTAAAACTCATTGGATATAACCACGATTATTTGGTTTCAATGATTGATTTTATAAAAAATAAAGAATATAAAGAAGCAAAAGATAGTAATGGCAGAATGAAATTATTTTTGCAAAAGTATTCTCAAATGAATAAAGATAAATAATACAAGGAATACTATGCTAAAACTCAAAGACTTAGGAATATCAATATTTAATAATTTATTTTCATCAGTTATTCTAAGTATTTTTTTAATGCTAATTTATGCTATGTCTATTGGCTGGGCTACCTTTGTTGAAAAGGAGTACGGCACACTTGTAGCTAATGATGTTATATATAAATCATGGTGGTTTGAGATATTGAATGTTTGGATTTTAATTAATATATTAGGTTGCATGTATAAAAGTGCTAGATATGGATTTAAAATAAGCGTTCATATATTCCATTTGTCTTTGGTTGTTATGATTATTGGAGCTGGTATTACAAGATATTATGGTTTTGAAGGTAGAATGTCTTTGAAAGACGGAGAAACAAGCTCTTTTATAATATCTTATGATAGTTTTTTAAATGTATTAGTTAGTAATGATGTTGGTGATAAAGGTATGCAAAGCGATATTTTACCGCTTGAGAGTTTTAAAAAAGGATACAATATTGCTTTAAGCCCATATGTTCGTTACTCATCATTTAATCTAAACACTAAAGATGCCTTTGATATTCCATTGCATATAAAATCTACTTCTATTATAAACTATTCAATGAGTTCGCTAATTGAAAATGCTAGGGAAGAAAATAGGGATATAACACAAGAAGAACTAGACAACAAGAAGAAAGAAAATCATTATGTAGCAAAATTTGAAGTGGAATATGGCGGTATAAAACAAGATATGATAGTATCAAATAGAGGTGAAGTAGCTATTGCTAGATTTGGCAATAGATTTATCACTCTATCGTGGGGTCCAAAGGTTATACAACTACCATTTGCATTAAAGCTTAAGAAATTTGAGGTATTAAGATACCCGGGATCAAAAATGGAATCTAGCTTTGCATCATATGTAAGCGTAATGGATGGAGATAAAGAAGAATATGATTATAAAATATTCATGAATAATGTACTTGATTACAAAGGTTATAGATTTTTTCAAAGTGAATATAATGTAGAACAAGATTCTCAAGGTAAAGAAAAAAGAGATAAAGATGGTAATTTAATGTATGCAGGAACAATATTATCTGTTAATAATGATCCTGGTAAAATACCAACCTATATAGGTTATACACTTTTGATACTTGGAGCTTTATGGCTTTTGTTTGATAATGATTCTAGATTTAAAAAACTAAGTGCTTTTTTAAGAGAGCAAAAAACCCTTTCGTTGTTGTTTGTATGTGCTATATTTTGTGCTTTTCAATTTAATACACCATTATATGCAAATACAAATCAAGCAGAAAAAAAAGGAGATATACAACCTTTAGTTAGTGAAAATATCACAGATAATAAGGCGATGACAGAACAAGAGAAATTACAACAAAATAATATTCTCATTAACAAAGGCAGTGAGAAAGTAAAAAAGAAATATGAAAAAAATCTTATTAAATATTTAGCACATAATCAAACTAGAGAAGAAGACGAAGCAATGCTTGAAAAAGAACTAAGTGATTCAAGCGATGAAGCAATACAATCTCATTTAGATGGTTTAAAGCGTATTCCTAAAAAAGTTCTTGAAAATTTTTCAAAGATTCAAGTGCAAACTCCTGATGGTAGAATTATTATACTTGATACATATAGTGATGAAGTAATGCGTAAAATAACCGGTGATAAAAAATTTAGAGGTATAGGACATAATCAATTTATTTTAGCATTAATGACAATGCCTCAAGATATGGTAAAACTTCGTTTTATCAAGATTAAAAATAGAGAAATTTTAGAAATCTTGGGGATAAGACAAGGTAGTTACGCATCGCTTGAAGATTTATTTAAAAAAGATAAATTAGACGATGTTTATGGATTTGCATTTTTTCAGACACAGGAATTATTGAAAAAATTTGAAGATGCCTATAAGCTTTATCATTTTGTAAATATTGCTTTGAAAAAAAGAGATTCTGATAGAAACGAATTTGATAAAGAAATTTTAAAACTTCATGAAAAAATGGATTTTCTTCTACCATTTTCTGTTTGGAGTTATATGCGTATAATACCTATTGTTAATAGTAGTTCATGGAGTGCAATTGGGAATCCTAATTTTTTAGGTAATGATATATTTGCAAGATACTTTTTTATGGATTTTACATTGCAAGCTAAAATGGGAATAATATTTAATGAGTGGGGTAGATTTAATGAAACTTTAGATTTTTTTCATAGTTTTCAAAAACTTGTTGGAGATGAATTATATCTTAATTCGACTCGTGTAAAATCTGAGCTTATATTAAATAAATTTGATGTGTTTCCTATTTCTCAATATTTTTATTTATTTTTTGGAATGTTATTGTTTTTTGTTGCTTTAATATCTATTTTAATTAATAAAAAAATACCAAGTTTATTTGGAAAAAGTCTATATCTAATATTACTGCTAGTATTTATAGTTCATACTATAGGATTAATATTGAGGTGGTATGTTGGCGGACATGCACCATGGAGCAACGCATATGAATCTATGCTGTATATTGCTTGGGCTAGTGCATTATCGGGTATTGTGATTCTAAGAAAGTCTTATTTTGCTCTTTGTAGTGCTAGCTTTCTCGCAGGAATCGCACTTATGGTAGCACACTTGGGCTTTATGGATCCACAAATTGGTAATTTACAGCCGGTTTTAAAATCCTATTGGTTAAATATACATGTATCTGTTATAGTTGCAAGTTATGGTTTTCTTGGTTTATCTTTAATGCTAGGCATAATAAATCTTATATTATTTATCTTTAGAAGTCCAAATAGAATGCAAGTTGATTCATCAATTTATTCTTTAACGGCTATTAATGAAATGAGTATGATTATAGGAATCCTGATGCTTATAGTTGGAACATTCCTTGGTGGCGTTTGGGCAAATGAATCTTGGGGTAGATATTGGAGTTGGGATTCTAAAGAAACATGGTCGCTTGTTTCTGTTGGAATTTATGCTTGTGTGTTACATGTAAGGTTGCTACATCCTTTATATTTACCATATATTTTTAATGTTTTGTCTGTTGTTGCATTCTATAGCATTATTATGACTTATTTTGGAGTTAATTATTATTTGGCTACGGGTATGCACTCATACGCACAAGGACAGGGTGGAGGAGTTAGTAATAGTCTATATTTTGCCCTTTTCTTGACATTCCTTTTAATTTTTATATCTTTCTTTAAAAGAAAATTGATTGCTATTAAAGAACTATATTAATAAGGATAGACATGTCATTGCAAATTATCGGTATAGCGTCTGATATAGCCGGCGGCAAACTTGGTTCTGCAAGTGGGGTAAATGTTATATGTGAATATTTAACAGAACATAGGCTTATAGAATTAAAAGATAACAATTATTTAATACCAGATTTCAATAATAAAGATAATTCCTTAAGTGCTTATCCTGCAAAATATATTGATCTTTTATATGAATTCTTTGCTAATAAAGTAGCTATTAGCACATATAATGTAATTATTAACAATGACTTTCCATTTATTGTAAGTGGCGATCACTCAAGTGCTTTAGCATGTGTGCAAGGGATTCAAAATGGCTTTTCTCATTTAAATAATAATGACGCGATAGGCATTATATGGATTGATGCACATGCTGATATTCATACGCCTTTTAGCACATTTAGCGGAAACTTGCATGGTATGCCATTAGCTGCAATAATAGGGCATAAAGAAAAGAATAAAAATACATTAAACGCAATTCAAAGTACATATTGGGATAAGATATGTAATATATCTAAAATGAAGGTAAATCCCAAACATATAGCATATTGTGGCGTTAGAAGTCTTGAGCATGCAGAGCAAGAAGTAATTGACAATAAAGGCATATTGGCATTAAGCATAGATAATATAAGGCATAATATGCAATCATGTGTTGATAAAATTCATGATAGATTTAATAATATACAAAAAATTTATATTAGTGTAGATATAGATGTTCTTGATTGTGAGGAATTCAAAAGTACTGGATGCAATGAAAAAAATGGCTTAACTATGAAAGAACTAACAGATTTAGTCTTGCATATATTAGAATCTTTTAACGATAGAATCATTGCTTTTGAAATTAGTGAATTTAATCCAAAATTGGAAATTTCACGCAAGGAAGATACAGAATCTATAAAAAACTTTTTACATAAATGCGTAATTCACCTTAAAAAGCATGTAGCAAAGGCAAAAAATTATTAGGGTAGGGGGATAATATGAGAGTTGATTTACATAATCATACTATTTATTGTAATCATGCAACAGGAACAATGCAAGAATATATAGATAGGGCAAATGAAGTTGGTATTGATATTTTTGGCTTTTCATGTCATGCCCCTATGAAATTTGATGAAAAATATAGAATGAGCTTAACTAATATGTACTCTTATTTTCAGCAGTTAGAAGATTTAAAAGTTTATGTAAAGCATAAACAATATGATATAAAAATCTTAAAAGGGCTAGAGGTTGATTATATATTGGATTATGAATATTTACTTGAAGATAGTGTATTAAATGCGGATATTGATTATTTAATAGGTTCTGTTCATTTTATAGGAGAATGGGGTTTTGACAATCCAGAGTTAATTAGCGGATGGAAACAACATGGTATTTTTGAGACATGGAATACATATTTAGATTCTATTCAAAGTATGGCAAACACTAGACATTTTCAGATTGTAGGGCATTTTGATTTACCTAAGGTATTTGGTAGTATTATGCCAGATGAACTTAACAAAAAAGTAGAATCTACATTAGAAATTTTACATAAAAATAACTTAGTTTTAGAAGTAAATGCTTCAGGTTTAAGAAAAGATATAAAAGAGCAATATCCAGCTATAGGAGTTTTAAAAAAAGCTAAGGAAATAGGGCTTGATATTACATTGGGAAGTGATGCACATAGTGTATCTCAAATTGGATTTGGCTATGAAACTTGCATTGAGATACTGAAAAAAATAGGATTCAAAGAAGTAGCAATATTTAATAACAAAAATAAAATAATGGTTAGTTTATAATCCATTGATTCAATAAATATATGAATAATATAATTTTTGTATAAAGTAATATAGAATTATAAAAAATTAGTTATAATGATATTTAAAATTTATTTTTGGAGGGATTTATATGAAATATCCAGAATTACTATTTATTTCTGATTGTTATAAATATACGCATGCTGCTATGTATCCAAATAATATTGAAGAAGTATATAGTGTTCTTTATTGTAGAAAACCACGACTAGATCTAACTCCATTGAATGGGCATATAGTTGCTTTTGGAATGAGACAAATCATACATAAACTTAAATCTCTTTATGATGAATTTATACATTGTGATAAAGAAATTATAAAAAAAGCATTGAAATTACTTTATATTGATTTTATGAGGCTTGATTTAGATAAAGAATCTTATGAATTTTTATCTCAAAAGTGGCTTTCATTGCCAAAAGAAATGCCTATAACATTTAAGGTTGTGCCAGAGGGAACTTTTATTGCAAATAATTCCCCAATTATATCTATACATTGTAGCGATGGGAATCATTGTTGGTTTGTTAATTTTATAGAAACATATCTTAATTCTGAATTGTGGAAAACATGCTTTGTAGCTACACAAGCCGCAATTTTTAAACACATTGAATATGACTATTTGGGATATTACCTTGATGATAGTTTTAATTTTCATGATTTTTCTGCAAGAGGTATGAATGGAATAAATGATTGCTATAGATCTAGCATGGGACATATTTTGTTCTTTTCTGGTACAGATTCTATCATGGCTGTAAAAAATGTTTGTGATAATTATGGTGGCATACATAACCTAGGTTCTATTCCTGCTAGCGAGCATAGTGTTATGTGTTTAGGTGGAAAAGATAATGAAATACATACTTTTAAACATATTATGCAACAATTTCCAAACTCTATGGTATCTATTGTGTCTGATACTTGGAATCTATGGAATATTATTGATGAGTTAAGAACAAATAATGAAATTTTTGAGCTTATAAAGAATCGTAAAAAACCAATTGTTTTGCGTCCTGATTCTGGTGATCCATTTTTAATTTTAACCGGTAATCCACATGCTAATGACAAAAGAGAGCAAAAGGGTGTTATTAAATTGGTTAATGAATATTTTGGATTTGATAAAGTTAAAATTATATATGGTGATGCTATTACTACGCAAAGAGCAAAAATGCTATATGATTGGTGTAAGGATAACGATTTTGATCCAACTTCATTTTTATGTCTTGGTGTTGGTAGCTATGCTTATAATTCTGGAATAAGAGATGATGTTGGTTTAGTAACAAAAATGACATGGGCAAAAATTAATGGAAATTATACGCATTTAATAAAAAATCCTATTACAGGAAATGATAAAATGTCCTTATCTGGAAAGGTTGCTATACAAAAAGATACTAGAGAAACAAAGCAATTTCTGGATGAAGATATAGAAGATGACTTATTAAATCATGATTTATCTATACCAACATTACAAGATATTAAAGCTTATGTAAAACAGGAATTTTTGCGTTCTGTTAAACAAACAATTTAAAGTAAAATTAAAAACAAACTCTAAGATATCATTACACACAACTAGTTCAAACTTGAGATGGCATAGTATTTATATCGATAAATACAATAATTATTAATAATAAAACTTTATTTCTCTTTATTTAGATCAATAAGCAACATAATTTTACTCCATTGGATATAATTCCCCACCCATTCTTCATTACCATGTTGGTTTATTTCCATAAAAAGCGGTATTTTATATAATTTTGTTTTTAAAAATACTTGTATTTTACCTTTTTTGTTGGATATATAAATATTATTGTAATTTGTCTGCG
>JARHYT010000002.1 GCA_029264775.1 Helicobacter sp.
GAAAAGCCCTTTACAACGCCCGGTGCTACAAGTAGTAGGGATATAAGTGGCACACAAACTCAAAGTATAGATTCTGTTGTAAGGAGTATGGCAGGGACTTATACAAATACAGATCAATCTCAAGGCACAGTGCAAGTAAATATAAGGGGTATGACGGGATTAGGGCGTGTAAATACTATGATTGATGGTGTTTCACAAACCTTTTTTGGTGGTTCAACTTCTACAGGGAATGCACATGGTGGGAATGGTACGCAAGCTTTTGGAGCACCAATAGATTCTAGCTTTCTTGTTGGTGTTGATGTAACAAGGGGTGGCTTTAGTGGTGGGAGTGGTGGTAACTCATTAATGGGTAGTGCAAATTTTAAAACAATAGGTGTAGATGATGTTGTAAGTCCTGAAAATACTTATGGTGGCATTAGTTTAGGTGTTTTATCGCGTTTATCTTATGGGACAAATGGCATAGGTCCAGCAGTTATGGCTTCCACAGGTTTAAAGTTTAAACCACATGGAGATGAGAGTAGTTTAGGCTTTTTATTTGCATATAGCTTTAAGCATATCAAGCAAAATTATAGAGTTGGTGGGGGTGGCAATATAGGGGATCATCAGGATTCAAATCAAGATGGAGTCCCAGATGACGACGCGGCACCATTTAATCCAGCCCTATTAACTCAAGAGCCACAAGGCTATTTATTTAAAACTGAGTATAAATATAATCCACAAAATACATTGAATCTAATCTATAGAAAATATCTCAATTCACTTGCAGGGAGAGATATAAACTCTGATACATACCAGCTTAATTATGAGTATAAACCACATTCTAATTTTATCAATATAAATGTATTATTTGCTTATACACATTCATTACAAAAATATCAAAAAGGAGCACCAATTTTTAGTGGCAATATAACAGATTATGGGTTAACTGCTACTAATAATGCCTTTAACTTTGATGTAAATAATCAAATCACAACAAACTTTTTTAACATTAACTACAGAAATAAAATAGGCTTTAGCACATTAATTAATCAATATCAAAATACAATTAGTGCCGAAAGGTCTGGATCGGATTCTATTCCATTTCAACCAAAAGGATTACAAACATTATATACGCTATATCTTGATAATATGCTAAGCTATGATATATATGATCTAACATTTAATGCCAATGTAACAAGATGGGATTTAATAGGACATAGAGGTCCATGTGATGACTATGCTATGCATTGTTTCCCTAAGAGTGCGACTAATATTCATAATGGTGGCTTTTATTTTAATGTATCAACGATGTTCTCTGCTAGAGTGCATGATTTATTTGCACCATTTATAAGTTATGCAAGGAGTAATAGAGCACCAAATGTGCAAGAAATGTTTTTCTCAGATGATCAAGGTAATAGTATCAATCCATTTTTAAAGCCAGAAGTAGCAGATACATATCAAATAGGATTTAATGGATTAACACATGGGCTTCTAACAAATGATGATACATTGGGCTATAAGCTTTTATACTATTATTCAGATGTAAAAGATTTTATGTATATGCGGTTGTTTCTCCTAAATGGTAGCAGTCGAACTACAATGTTTGTAAATTTTGATGAATTAGCATTATTTCAAGGGGTAGAACTTGAGCTAAATTATAATATGAAATACTTTTTTACAAAAGTATCTTATTCTTGGCAGAAAACTAAGCAACCAATGTCTGAGGGCTATGCACCAGATGGGTTTGGTTTTGGTTATGGTAGATTAGCCATATTGCCAGAGGATTATGCAACAATTGATCTAGGTGCTAAATTGCTTGATGAGAAATTAATCATAGGCTCTATTATAAAATATACAGGTGCAGCAAAAAGAATAAATCCAGCAGGTGAACGAGAAGGAGGTGAGGATAATCTAGATCCTACTACCCCACTACTTTTACAAAAGTTACCAAGGATTCCAACTATTTGGGATTTATATATTAGCTATACTCCATGGAAATACTTTAGCATAAGAGGAGAGATTCAAAATGTGCTTGATGAAAATTATATGGATGCCTTAAATGCCTATAACTCGTTTGGTGGGCAAGTTGGAGTAGATAGTAATGATAACTATCTATTTTTGTTTAGCAATGCGGCTAGAGGTCGCACCTATGTAGTGAGTATGCAACTAAAATGGTGATATTTTATAAAAAGGGTTAATATGAGATTGTTAGTAATGTTTTTTTTAGGAAGTTTTTTGTTTCTTTATGCACAAAATGAAACAGAAGCACAAGATACAAACAAACAAGGTTTGATAGAAACGCAAAGTCAAAATAATCATGAATTAAGCGTAACTAGCAAGCAAGATGTAGCACATGTAGAGCAATCAAAAAGTGTAGATAAAGGGGTGCCTGATTTGTCGTTTTTATCATTATATGAACATGCAGATATTGTAGTAAAGTTTGTTATATATATATTACTTGCTTTTTCTATAATAACTTGGGGTGTTTTTATAGCAAAGATTGTAGATTACAATAGGGCATTTAGAAAAATAAAAAATGAGCAAAAAAAGCTTAGTACTTTAAAATATTTTAAAGAAATTGAGCTTGCGGGTAATGGTTATACTCATGAGATCGCAAAAGAAGTAAGCGATGAATCGCAATATATAGATAATGCAGAATCTCTTAAAAATAGAATAAGGCTTAGAGTTGAAAACAAGATTACACAATTTAGTGCGAGTATAAAACATGGTGTCCCTATACTTGCATCTGTGGGTTCTAGTGCACCTTTTATTGGTTTGTTTGGTACTGTTTGGGGTATCATGAATAGCTTTATAGGTATTGCTACGCAAAATAATGCCTCTCTTAGCGTTGTAGCACCGGGTATTGCAGAAGCTTTATTTGCAACTGCATTTGGTCTTATCGCTGCAATCCCAGCTGTACTTTTTTATAATTATTTTGTGCGTTTGGGCGTTAAATTTACAAATCAAATAAGCCAAATGGCAACACAAATCTATATATTGAATGAAAGAGAACGACTTTTAAAGGATTAAATAATGGTACAAATACAAGAGGAGCAAGAGCTTAGCGAAATCAATGTAACTCCATTTATTGATATTATGCTAGTTTTGTTAATTATATTTATGGTTGTAGCACCGCTTATAACAAGCTCTATAAAAATAGAATTACCAAAGACTTCAACACAAGAAGAACAAGACGATAAAAAACCTCTTATTTTAAGTATTAATAATGAGGAAATAGCAGTAAATGAGGAAAAAACGACATTGCAAGGCGTTGCATCGCTATTAGATGAAAAGACAAAAGGGGATAAAGATTCTATAGTATATTTCATGGTGGATAAATCTGTTCCATACGAAAAGCTTATGGAAGTTATAAATGTTACAAAAGGCAATGGTTATAATAAAATTGCTTTGGCTCAAGAAGCAAAAGAATGAGGCTATATGAATAAGCAAATATATATGGGGATATGTGCCTCAGTCCTATTGCATATAGGTTTCATAGCATGGCTAATTATTGATATACATAAAAATGTAGATAATAATAGCGGTATGGAAGCTGAAATATCGGATCTATCTCAATCAATTATGCTAACCTTTGATACACCACTAGGAAAGCTACAAGAAATGTCTGTAAATAAGAAAAAAAGCTCGCCTAGTGTAGATAATAAAAAAGTGGATAAAAAGATATCAAAAAAGAAAACAGAGGTAAAGACTAAAGAAAGCAATATAGAATCAGAAATAAAACTTGCAAAAACAGAGGATAAAAAAGAGCAGGAGGAGAAAAAGGGGGAGGAGCAAAAAGAAAATACGCAAGATAGCAAAAGCTCAGAAATGATAAATGAAGAAGATTCTAAGCAAAAAGACAAAATAGCTAGCGCACCAAAGAAAGGAGAAGCAGATAAGGCAAAAACACAGGTTATAGGTGCATCATCTAAGCAAATATCAAGCTATCAAGGCTTAATAATGGCTCACTTGAATAGATTTAAACAATATCCAAATGAGGCTTTAGCAAATAAAGATGAGGGGATTATCACCTTAAAAATAAAGCTAGATGAAAAAGGGAGAGTTATTGAAAAATATATACATAAGACATGTAAATCATATATATTAAATAATGAAGCACTTAAACTAATAGAAAGGGCTAATCCATTCCCTGTCCCACCAAAAGAGATGCTAAAAAATAGTTACTTTACCTTTAAAATACCAATTAAATATAATATAGAGGATTACTATAGAAGTAGATAATTATTTGAATCTAAATATTTAATTAAATCTTGTATTGATACTATTTAATTTTTGACATTAAATATAGCCTTTATTGTTATGCGTAATGCTACGGCTTTAGGCAACATTAAATCTTTTAATCACTAAAACCTTGCAAAAAAAACACTACTAATTATAAGATCGCATGATAATTAACTTGCATATCTTTTATATAAGCCAATATTATATAAACTAATATATAATTTTATAAATACTATACAATAATAACCCTTATTTGTGGTGCATGCAATGCGTTAGAAACTTGATAGATATTTTTGTTATTAAGCTTTAATTACATATCCATTTACAACTATATTTTTTATGATTCCATAAACTTCCATATTATTATATAAGCTATTTAAATCATTAATGCAATATTTTGAATCTAAATCGATTATCATAAAATCAGCGTCCCTACCCTCTTCTATACTCCCTTTATTTAACTTCATAAGTTTGCTTGCATTTGTGCTAGTTATATTTATCAAATCTTTTAATGATATAATATTTTCTTTTACTAATATTGTATATGCTAGGCTAAAAAAATGCTCTATACCTGATACGCTATCATGTGAATCCTCAAAAACTTGCTCTTTAAATTGCTTTGATACTTCGCTTTGCATACTTGTTAATAAGTGAATCTTGCCATCTTGGAGCTTTTTTACTAGCTTTTCTTTCTTACTTCTTGTTAATAATGGCGGTGTAAGCTTGTATCTTGTATCATAGTTTTTGATACTTCTTTCATTAAATGCTAAATGAGGTAATCCTACTTGTGAATACATATTCTTTTCATTACATACCATATCAAAACAATATGCTATATTCATAGAGGCAAATATTACTTGAATATCTATGAATTTTGCCATTTCTTTTATTTTTGCTACCTCTTTGATTTGTCCAATAGGTGTTATCATAGGTAGCCCTAATCCCCTTGCAAATGCACTTTCATACGCTACGCCCTGCTCTATGTTGAAATCAAATGCAAATACACAAAGCGGTAAATCCAACATTTTTGCATATTGCATTGTTTGATATAGTAAATTAGAGCCAATAGCGGAATTACTAAATATCGCTTTTGCATTATGATTAAAGGTATGAAGTGTATCTATATCGTTTAATTCTCCCTTAGCATTTGTGCTTGCAATAAGCGGATATATATTTACATTATCTTTATCATCTATACTTTGCAATAATGCATTCATAGCCTCATTATCGATACTTGGTTGTGTGTAAGGATTTAAAAATATTGTAGATACACCGCCTTTCAAAGCCTTTTGTGCTAAGGAATGTATATTTTTTGAATTTAGTTTTTTGTCAAGTGGAAAAATATTTATATCAATACAATTTGGTAAAATCGCATATCCATTGCAATCAATCTCTTCTGTAATATTTATATTAGAATCTTTTTTAATTGCATCAATCTCATTATTATCAATTATTTTGTAAATTACACCATTATTTACAATTATATTTTTTTTAATTAAACCATATTCATGGTTGAAAACATTAGCATTTTTGAATATTTTAACATTATACATAATAATTCCCTTTAACTGCTAGTTATAGTTAATAAGCTTGTATTGCCAATAATAATTAATATGCCAATGAAAATTAAAAATAAACCGCATATTTTTTCTATAATCTCCATTTGTTTTTTTGCTTTTCTAATCAAGTTTAATCCTCTTTCTAAAAATAAGGCTAAAAGTATAAATGGTAGTGATAATCCAGCTATAAAAGCGAAACTAGAAACTATAGCTAAATCTTGATTAGCAGATGCTAGTAAGGCAATAGAGCTTACAATAGGTCCCGTACATGGAGTCCATCCTGCTGCAAAACCAACGCCAATAATAAAAGGTGCTACTATTTTTAAAATTTTATGTTGTTCTAGTTTCTGCAAGTTTAATTGCTTTGTCCTATAAAGAAGTGAGATTCTAAAGATTCCTAAGAAATGCAAACCAAATATAACTACTAATCCACCAGATATATACCTAACAAATAGATAGTTAAAGAAATTATCAATAATGTTAATCATAGCTAGAAAAAGCAAGAAAAAAACAAGACTAAAACCAGAAACAAATAATATAGCATTTCTAAGCATATTAAATCTTGAATAATTACCTAGATCATTTAATCCAGCCCCAGAAATATAACTCATGTATGAAGGGATAAGGGGTAAAATACATGGTGCTAAGAAGTTCAATATACCACCTAAAAAACTTGCTAATACAGGCAAATCAAGAAAAATTTTTTGTAAAAATTCCATTTATACTCCATTGCGAAATTAAACTAGATTCTACAATAAACACTTGAATATACATTAAACTAAAATAAGCATAACATTAACTATCTTTAAATCTTATTTCTGGCTCTCTTGTATATGTAAATTTAATTTTATTATGTGCATAATCCATTATTCTTGATGGAATCTTTTGTAATGATGAAATCTCTCTAACTGCACCGATTTCAATTGCTTTTTTTGGCATGCCAAACACAACACAGCTTTCTTCATCTTGTGCAATTGTATATGCACCATTATCAAAAAGTTCTTTCATTCCTATCATGCCATCATCTCCCATGCCTGTTAAAATGATAGCTAGCGTATTTTTTCCTGAAACATTATTTGCACTTCTAAACAAAATATCAACACTTGGCTTATGACGACTAACCCTATTTGCATCAAGTGGCATTGCATAATATCTTCCATTCTCATAACTAAGTACTACATGTGCATCACCATTTGCAATATACGCACAATCATTCTGAAGTTGCATTTTTGAATTAACCTCAAACACATTAATTTCACTATGAGAATCAAGACGAGATACAAGAGAAGCTGAAAATAATTTTGGTATATGCTGTACTACAACAATAGGAGGTAATCCAATAGATAAAGATGAAAAAATCTTGCTTAATGCCTCTGTACCACCAGTAGAGCTACCTATAACTACTAATTTCTCCCTTGATAAATTGCATGGATTCTTAGGCAAAACGGTATCTGGATGATATTTTTGCTCTATATGTTTAGATAAAATATTGCTTTTCTTGTCATTATGCTGTAATGCCATATGCTATCCCTCAATATTTCATAATATACTTATCAATGATTCTGAATTTTTAACAAAAGTCTTATTTCCAAGCCTATCAAAATATGGGCTTAACCTCAATATATCCTCTGAATGCCCTAGATAAAGCGTCCCTCCTATCTTCAATACATTATGAAGTTTTGTTAAAATACTTTCTTGATCTTTTGGTTTAAAATATATAAGAACATTTCTACAAAAAATCATGTCAAATTCTCCCGAGCTAAAGGGATATGACTTGTTAAACAAATTAAGCTGTTGAAAAGTAACTAAATTTTTTAAGGCATTTCTTACTTTCAATTGTAAAACACCATTTGACATTTTCTTTGTAATATCAAAATATTGCTCAATATTAATCCAATCAGGCAGTTTGTTTAATCTAGGATCTAATATATATTCCCCTTTTCTAGCAAGCTCTAACATATGAGTATCAATATCTGTAGCAATAATCTTTATATTTGAGCTTGATTTATACAGGCTTTTTGCATATAAACATGTTGCAGCTATGGAGTATGGCTCTTCTCCGCTAGAGCTTGCAGAACAAAATATCTTTATATTGGAGTTACTCCTCAAAAGCGGTAATAATGTCCTATTTAACATATCACTAAAATGATAAGATTCTCTAAATAAGTCTGTTTTATTAGTAGTAAAGCTATTAATAAAAGTCTGCCTTACTTGCTGATTTGTTTTCACGAGAACAAGTAATTCATCTATAGATGTAATACTTTTGCAGGTGCTACCCTTTCTTAAAATATTTATTCTATTTTGCATCATAGTTTGACGCGTATCTGTTAAATGAATACCGCAAACTTCGTACAAAACCTCTTGTATTTGGTGTAAATTTTTGGTGTTTATTTTCCAATCTTCTTCGCTCAAAAAGTCCCCTTCTTACAAATCCTATAATGTAGTACTATAAAAACGCATAATTTTTATTATAATATTAGCATATTTTTTTTAAAAGAGGTAAAAATATGAGATTAGGAATTAATATAGATCATATAGCGTATTTGCGTGAAACAAGAAAAATTAATGATCCAGATCCGCTTGAAGCTATATTTATAGCAAAGCGTTCAGGTGCAGATCAAATTACAATACATTTAAGGGAAGATAGAAGACATATACATGATAACGACTTACATAAGATTATAGAATCTAGTTTTATACCCGTTAATGTTGAGTGTGCAAACACAAAAGAAATGATTAATTTAATGCTTAAAACAAAACCCCATAGAATCACGCTTGTACCAGAAAAGAGAAATGAAGTAACAACAGAAGGCGGTTTGCTATTAAGTGATGATTTATTATCACCTTTAGAATCTATATGCGCACATGATATAGATATTTCTTTGTTTATTGATCCAACACGAGAAAGTATAGAAAAAAGCCTTGAAATATCAAAAAAATTAGGCGTAAAAATAGGCGTTGAGCTACATACAGGTAAGTATGCAAATATATCACTAATGTTAGATTCTAATCTATCTCGCACACATAATAGTATAGATACATTGCAGCTATCAAGAAAAAAACTAAATGAATTATTAGATATAGAAACATACAATCTACAAAATATAGCAAAGCTTGGTATAAACGAGGGGCTAAGAATATATGCAGGACATGGGCTTAATTATACAAATGTTTCTAAGATAGCACAGATACAAGAGATAGAGGAATTAAACATAGGGCAAAGCATTATCGCTAGAGCTATATTTGTGGGTTTAGAACAGGCAATCAAAGATATGAAATATTTAATTGAGAAACGAAAGCAATGAATCAAGAAAAGCCCAATACATAAGCATATATTAAAATAAAGTATCGCACCATTTTACCAAATGATATAAAAAGCCATGTGTAAAATTGATTGTATCTATATAATCCTAGCAATAACACTAAAATATCACCTATGAATGGTAAAAATGAAAAAAATGCACATATAACACCATATTTTTGTGTATATTTCTCATATTTTTTCATTTTATTGTAACTATCCTTAAAGATCTTTTTTATTGCATATTCTCCGCCAAAATAAGCTATATAATAAGTACTTAAACTTCCAAGGATATTTCCTAAACTAGCAATGATAAATACCGTAAAAATATCAAATCCAGCTATTAAAAATCCGATTACAAATACTTCAGAACCTAGCGGATATAATGAGCTAGCAATAAAGCACACTAAAAACAAACCAAATAAACCATAACTATAAAAATCCAAATTACTACCTTTTACAACGCTAAACTATATAATCATTTAATAAAATACCTTTAATTATTGATAATAGCAAGCAATAGTCTAGCTTTAAATATTTGTTTAAAAATATTATATTCAAATTTATAAGTTTTTTGCTACAATATAGTATATTTGATTTTAGTTAAAAGGATAGTAAATGAAATTAGTAATGCTTGATGCCCTCACTTTAGGCGATTTTGATTCAAAACCTTTTGAACAGCTGGGTGATTTTATAAAGTATAAAACAACAACACAACAACAAGTTATTGAAAGATGTATTGATGCAGATATTGTATTAACAAATAAAGTTGTTCTTGATTCTAATATTCTATCTCAACTAAAGAATCTAAAACTAATTTGTGTTATGGCAACTGGCACAAATAATATAGATGTAGCATATGCGGAAGCAAATAATATAGTAGTAAAAAATGCGGTTGGATATTCTACAAATGCAGTAGCACAACATACCTTAATGTTAGCTTTAAGTCTTCTTGGAAGGCTTAACTACTATACAAGATATGTCAAAAATGGAGAATGGGTAAATAGTGATATATTTTGTCATCTAAAACATGATTTACAAGATTTGAATGGTAAAGAATGGGGTATTATAGGATATGGGAGTATAGGAAAGCAAGTTAGCAAATTAGCAAGTGCATTTGGAGCAAATGTAAGCTACTATTCTACAAGTGGCAAGAATATCAAAAATGATATACCACATAAAACATTAGATGATTTATTAAAAACAAGCAATATTATATCTATACATGCACCATTGAATAATGCAACTTGGAATCTAATAGGTGCTAAACAATTAGAGCAATTGCAAAGCGGAGCAATATTACTTAATCTTGGACGAGGTGGGATAGTCAATGAAGGCGACATAGCAAAGATACTGAAGAAAAAAGATATTTTCTTTGGTACAGATGTATTAGAAAAAGAACCCATGATACCAAATCACCCGCTTTTAGATTCCAATATATCTAGCAAAGTATTAATAACTCCGCATGTAGCATGGGCTTATAAAGATGCAAGGCAACGATTAATTAGTATAATATTAGACAATATAGAATCTTTTATCAATAAAAGATAGTTTATATCTTATTACAAAGACTAATGTTTTAGTATTGTAAAAGCTTGGCTATCTAAGTTTGTTGCAATATTTCATCATGTATTAGCTTGGCTATATTCTTGCTTGCTGATATTAGTTTGAATATAATAATTATGTAGTTAATACTTAAAATTGAGATACATACAAGCAAAATCAAGTTAAATTGTATTGATTCGATGGAATCATGAAATCCAATATAGATAATAGTATTTGTCTTGTTGCTATATAGTAGTAATTGTTGTGCAAAATATAATAGATTTATATAGTATAAACTTTAAAATCTAGCCATATTGCAAGCAAAGTATAAAACCTTATAAATGTTATAACGCAAATAAAAGATTTTTTATAGAATCAAATTAAAATGCTTTTAAATAAGCATTTGTTATAAAATGCTAAATAAAAATACAAGCGTACCTGCAAAAGATTTTTTGTAGGTAAGTATTTATTTTAAAGTTATTTAACAAAAATATTATAAAATTTATTATGTTAATTTATATAATGTTGAAACATAAAGAATTGAAGGTATAAATCTCCCCTCCCCTACCATTTCATACAAATTCCAAAACTAATTAAAACGATGTGTTAATACTAAAACTTCTTTTGATTTACATCTTCTAGTATTCTTGTAGCAACAGAATTTAAAGCATTACTTATTTCTTCTGAATGATTAGCTACTGCTACATTTTGTTGTGTTGCTTCTTCTAATTGTGATATTGATTCATTTATTTG
>JARHYT010000010.1 GCA_029264775.1 Helicobacter sp.
CTAGTCCTATTCTTGTTTTTTCTATATTCTCATTAATAGCTTTTGCCATTTCACCAAATTCATCTTTTGATTTAATAGCTATTGGCTTTGGAGCTTGTTTTGTTTCATGGTTAAGGAATTTGAAGAAGTTGAGTAGCCCATTTTTAATAAAATCAACAGGTTTTAGATAAACACGCAAAACAACAAACAATATCACAATGCTAATAGTAGAAATCATCAATACAAGCAGAGTTGATAATTTTGCCATATCTGTAATTGGCTTTTGTATCAAATCGAAATCTTCTAGGTTACACACAGAATACTTTTGGTATTTTATATTTGTATGATTACATACAGCCATCTTTTTAATCTGCTTACCATTTTCATTGTAATGGAATAGAAAATCAACGAAATCCCCATGTTTAGAGCTTTCTTCATATAGCCTTTTAAAGTTATCATTTGGTTTTAATATTATATCTTTATTTTTTGCGACAAATGGTATGTGCATGGTATCTAACGCAAATACATTAACAGGCATATCGTCAAAGTGTTCTTGCAGCTGATTTAATAATAAGTCAATAGATAGAATGCCAATGAATTTACCATCTTTGTATAATGGAAGTGCAAAAGTAAAGCATGGTAGTTTTGTAAGGCTATCTTGATACACAGGGCTTATATATATGCTATTTTGCTTTTTTGCTTGGATATACCAATCGCGTGTTCGCACATCATAGTTAGCGGCTTTGCCATAAGAATAGTAGTCTATATTTTTTTCATCTGAATCTATATCGCTAACAATTACTTCGCCATTCTCTCGCCCTACTCCTGCACTCATAAAGTTTCCGCCTGCCCTAAAAGTTCTTAGCAACGGACCAACATTATTTAGCATGGCTTCTTGTGTTGCTAGCTTTTCATATGGTAACTCAAGAATTATTTTTCCTAAATCCTGCGTAGCTTTTATGTTTGTACTCATAAAATCAGATATTGTTGCATTCGTCATCTTTACATAGTTTGTTTGCGTGTTTCCAAACATGTCCATTGTATTAGAGCGAGTCATGAAAAATGTAACTAAACCTAAACCAAAGAGCGCAATCACCATAAGAACACCCACCAAGAAAGACACCTTGGTTTTAATACTTCCCATCATAATAAATCTCCCAATTATACAAAACTGCTACAAGTTATACAATCATTAAAATACCTTAAATTTTTAACCTTGTTATTGTGCAGTCAAACACATGTAATTATATCTTATTTTTTTGCTGTAAGCTTTACAGGGTATTAATAAGCATAAATTTTTATTATAATAGTGGTTTTTTGATATATATTTTCACATTATTGAACTTTTCATAACAAATCTAGCATAACCTCTAATTTTAATGGCAAATTTTGTGCCAATGGCACTATGGGTTTGAATCTCTACAAAATAGTTGAAATTTTATCAATCAATATAATTGTCTTGGAATTTCAATAAAATAGCAAAAATAATTTATAAATATAATTCACGAGGTTATTTCATCTGCTGTAAAGCGTTTTTCATTTAAGGGAATATATTTTCTAATAGTTTCATATCGTTTAGCTAAATTTTATTGCATACGCATAAAGATATATAGTGGCTTGTGGAATCCGTTATATATGTCAGCAAGATAATAAATAGTGTTTTAATACTAATTTTGCTCGTATTTACAAGTAAGTATAAATTATAAATACCATAATAATATTTGAGTGATTAAGATAAATACTTAGAATCTTAAATCCTATATTATATTGTAGAGCTTTTATTTATATGCTAAATACAACATATGTGTTTTGTTGTTTTCTTAATAAAAAGTTCATAATTGAAATATAATTAAAAATAACCATTTGGATTTTTACAAAATAATCAATAATGTGCTTCTATGGCTTTGTATATAATAGCACCCAGCCTTGATTTGGAGCTACTCATTTTTATGCTACTTTGTTGCATATAGGTATCTATTTGTATCGCATTTTCCATATTTTTATCGCAATCATAAAACTTTAGAAAAATGACAATTGTCTTGTCGTTGCTATTAATGTCTATAATTAAATCCCTCTTTGAATCTTTATCGATTTTTATAAATTTAGCAATCTCTGAAGCTATTATGTCTTGTATTTCATTTGCATTATATTGATGTTTATTGTTCCATAAGATTCTATATTTTGGTTTTGTTGATATAGAATCTTGCAGACTTGCCAATATATTGTTCCCATAGTCCATATTTTCTGCTAATGCTTGATATAATGAAATATCGCTTGTTAAATCTTTTAGCAATGTTTTAAAAACTCTAAAGTTACTAAATGATGGTGTATCGCATTGTGTTATCATGGATAATAGCTTTTGTTTTTTAAACTGCACTCTGTTGTATATTTCACTTTTTAGTATAGATTGTTTAACTTTAACACGCACAAACACCTTGTCTTTGCTTTTTTTTATTTTATCCACTTCAACAGACGGCAAATCTTTAATTTGAGATTCTAACCTAATATTGCTCATGGCTTTAGTTTGTAGCACATTGTTTTCTTGTTGTGTTGTATTTTGCAAAGAATATTTTATACTTACTTTTAAATTTGTTGTTAAATCCTGAATTGCATATTGTTTGGCAACATCAAAGCTCACACCTTGTCCTTCACCATAAATATATTTATTATCTTTTTGTTGCAATGTATCGATATCTTTAGCACTTTTACACGAAATGATGCCAATAGATATTGTGCATATAAGCAAGCACCTTATAATACTACACAACATAGATTCTCCCAAGCTTCATAACTTGATTGTTTAAATGAACAAAGAATTAACACTTTCATTATGATATATTCGTCTTACTACTTCAGCAAATAGTGGTGCTACAGAAATAGTTTTAATTTTATTATTACTTTGTTTTAGAGGTATGGAATCGCTCATAACAACTTCATCAAGGACACTAGAATCGATTTTATCATAAGCATCCCCGCTTAAGACGGGGTGTGTGCCAATAGCCATAACACTTGATGCACCCTTATCCTTCAAAACTTGTGCTGCTTTGCACATAGTCCCTGCTGTATCAATCATATCATCTATAAGCACAATATCTTTACCTTTTACATCACCAATTATATTCATAACTTCGCTCTCATTAGCTTTTTCTCTTTTCTTATCGACTATAACTAAATCAAGTCCTAATCTATTAGCAAAATATCTGGCTCTAGCCACTCCGCCTATATCTGGACTTGCTATAATGGGATTCTTAAGATTTTTGTGTTGTCTTACATAATCTCTAAAAACTATAGCCCCATATAAATTATCTACAGGAATATCAAAAAAGCCTTGAATCTGTCCTGCGTGTAAATCCATTGTAATAACTCTATTTATGCCTGCACTTTGAATAAGATTTGCTATAAGTTTTGCTGTTATGGGAACTCTTGGTGCTGCTTTTCTGTCTTGTCTAGCATATCCAAAGTATGGTATGACAGCATTTATAGAATTGGCACTACTCCTTTTAAATGCATCTGCCATAATTAGTAATTCCATTAAATTGTCATTTGTTGGAGAACAAGTTGGTTGCACAATAAATACATCTTTGCCACGCACGGATTCGCTAATTTGAACATTTATTTCACCATCACTAAAACGATTTAATATTGCTTTAGATAAGGTGCAATCAAGATGTTTAGCTAAATTTTTACTAAATTCTACATGGGCGTTTCCAGTGAAAATCTTAAAACCTCTCAATGCTTATCCTTTTTCAAATTTTAAATTTATTCTAAAATGAAGTAGATTCCAAGTATTATAACACAATATAAGTTTATTTCAACCTTATAAGTAAAAATGGTGAATTAAGCTCACTAATCCTAAAAAAGCTTTTTCATGAAATATCTAAAATGGCTTGAAAATGTCTTAGTTATATTGTATAATTTAGATTTTACTTAGCCAAGGAGATTCTATGCAAAAAATGATGAATAGACGAGAATTTATAAGAGCCACCGGAATACTTGGGGTATCTGCGTTTGTTGGGGCAAGCTTATTTAATGTTGCTGTTGCAATGCCTGTAAAGGTGCAAGGCTTGTTTAGCATGCAAAAGCTTGCAAATGGTATTGATATGCCATTGTTTGGTTTTTTGGGTGGCAAACATAAAGCTAGATGCAACAAAAATAAACAAGATAGTGCAAATATTGCATTAGAGGCATTTAATGCTGGATATAGACTTTTTGAAACATGTATATTTGGGAACGATATTGGGGATGGTTTAGTTTTAAGTCAAGTTAGGAGACAGGAGGTATTTTTGACATTAAGGCTACCAAAGAAGATTACCACAGCTGATGGTGTCTTAGAAGCATTTAATGTTGGTCTTGCGAAGTTAAAGACAGATTATATAGATCTATTGCTTATTGAGATTCCAGAGGCTAAAGGTAGAGCTACATGGTTGCAGCTTGCATCTGATGTTTGGGGCATGGCAGAGGAGCTATATAGGCAGGGTAGAGTAAAAGCAATAGGTGTTGCTAATCTTACCGCAGAGAAATTGTTGCCATTTTTAGATGAATGTCAAATTAAACCTATGGTTAATAAGATAGAGTTAAGTCCTTTTGAAATAGATAAGCGACTGGTAGATGTTTCTAGGCATTATAAAATGGTTATAAGCACAGATAATCCTTATGGAAGTTTTGAAGGTTCAGTATATGATCCAATCATACAAAAAATTGCAAAGAAGTATGGCAAAACAGAAACTCAAGTTATATTGCGTTGGAGCTTACAAATGGGATTTGTAACATTGGCTAGTGCTAGTGATGAGGAACAAGTAAAGGATCACTCTAATATTTTTGATTTTTCACTTAGTTTGGGGGATATGAAATCAATCTCTCGCTTACAAGAAAATAGCAAAAGGGCGAGAAAGTAAAGCAAATTTTAGTTTTTGAAATAAGGGCTAAAGCTCTTTTTGTTGATTTGCAGTGTGCTTGTGTTTTTGATATACAATTTATAAATAGGTACGATTAGCATTTATCTATGTTTCAATGCGTTATTGATTATATTATGAATATCAATAGTTCAATAGCGTTGCTATAACTTTAGACTTAATTATAAGGCAATCATTTACATGTAATGCGTATACACTTTGCCTTGCATTTGTATATTTTTTTGTTGATTTTAACCTTAGTGTTAGATTTAAGTTTTTGTGGGTTTTATATGGCATAACAAGGTACAAGGTTTTCGATTATTAGCATTGTAAATTTGCCTGCCGGTTAGACTAGATGAGCCAATTTAACAATACTTGCAAGCGACTTTATAGATTTTATAGATTAAATATTGAGAAATCTATAATCTTTTCATATGATTATTTCAACATCTCCTCTACGGTATCTGATAATTCCTTGGCTTTTTTAGAATCTATGTTCAATACTTGAGAAGCTCCTCTTAATGCATTATCATATGCTTCTTTATCCATGCTTACAAGTACATATAGCATAGGCGGATTTGCCTTGTTATCTATCCATCTAACCACCATTTCTGTTCTTTGCAAAGTTTGTTCAACTTTTTGTTTCGCAGCTTGGAGACTATTCTCTGATATTTTTATGCCATCACTTTGCGACATATCTTTAATTGCTTGTTCCACTTTTGTGCTAACACTTTGTGCTATTATAATCCTTGCTTGCATTGTGGCTTGATTTGTTGCATAATTTATATTCCCATCAATAATTTTTGCAGAGCCAACACCAACAACAGGTGATTTTGCATAATCTTTAGCCGCCGGTATGCTATTTACCCACGCTGGCTCATCATTGTTGTTTGTTAAATTCTGCCCTTTTTCACCGCCACAAGATACCAAAAATACAGATAAGGCACATGCACACACGCATTTGCCAAGAAATGACATTGCATTTACATTTTTGATCATAACAAAACTCCTTAAGCAAAAATAATTGTGTATTATACATTAAAAAATGATAAAATATCATATTGCAATCATTATTCTCATGTTAATAATATCAAATGGAAATATCATGAATAAACACATATTACTTGTAAAATGTAAAGATACAAAGGGTTTAGTTTTTAAAGTTAGCTCCATACTTTTGTTACATAATTTAAATATAGAGCAGAACAATGAGTTTGTTGATAAAGAGCAAAACATGTTTTTTATGCGTACAGAGATTAGTGGCGAAATAAATAAAGAAGAATTGCTAAAAGAGATTTATTCTTCACTTAATTGTGAAGCTGAAGTTACGCTTTGCTCTCAAGACAAAAAATCTATTATTATATTTGCAACAAAAGAGAATCATTGTCTTGGAGATTTATTAATTAGGCATAATAGTGGTGATTTAAATGCGAATATATTAGCTATTGTTAGTAATCATGTAAAGCTTGAAAAATTAGTACAAAAATTTGACATTCCGTATTGCCATATAGATTCTAATGGCATTTCACGAGTGGAACATGAAGAAAAAATTATAGAATATTGTATGCCACTTAATCCAGATTTTTTGGTTTTAGCAAAATACATGAGGATTCTATCCCCACATTTTGTAAAAATGTTTCAAAATAAAATAATAAATATACATCATTCTTTTTTGCCAGCATTTATAGGTGCAAATCCATATAGGCAAGCACATCAAAGGGGTGTAAAGATAATAGGTGCAACTGCACATTTTGTTAATGATAATCTTGATGAAGGTCCTATAATATCACAAGATACGATACAAATAGATCATACATATACTTGGCAGGATATGCAAAAAGCCGGCAGAGATGTTGAAAAAATAGTATTAGCTAGAGCACTAAATCTTGCATTGGAGGATAGAATCTTTTTACATAACAATAAAACAATAGTTTTTTAGATATACAGAATTTTTATATAACGATATAAACTAATAAAAAAATACATTTAATCATTATAAAAAAGTGAAATAAATGTAAAAATTTGCTAGAATCAATACCATTCATAAAATGAGATTAAGGAATTAGATGCAAAAAGAGTTCGGAAAAATAGGTTTTATCTTAGCTGCATTAGGTAGCTCAATTGGCTTAGGTCATATATGGAGATTCCCATCTGTTGCAGGTGCGAGTGGTGGTGGTGCATTTGTGTTGTTGTTTTTAGGTATTGCTATATTAGTTGGGGTATCTATGCTTATCGCTGAGATGTTAATAGGACAGCAAGGTAAAAAAAATGTACCAGATAGTTTTAAAGAAATCACAAATAATGAAAGCACGCCATGGCGTTTTATGGCTTTGACATTATTTGCCGGTCCTATTACACTCTCATTCTATTGTGTAGTGTTAGGTTGGGTATTGTATTACTTAGTATTTGTTAGTTTTAATCTGCCAACAGATTTTGTGCAAAGTGGTGCGATTTTTGGTGAGTTATTATCCCCCAAATATTTAGCATATCAGATAGGTTGTTTTGCCTTAATTTTATTTATCACAGCATATAGTGTTGTGCATGGTATAAAAGGAATTGAAACCTTGAATTATTTGCTTATGCCTCTATTGTTTGTTATATTTTTTGGCTTACTTTTTTATGCTATGACTTTGCCTAGTTTTTCAAAGAGTGTTGATTTTATGTTCAAAGCAGATTTTTCCAAGATAACACCTAATGTTATTGTCAATGCTATGGGGCAAGTATTTTTCTCATTATCGCTTGGAGCTGGTACAATGATTACCTATGCATCGCATGTAGATAAGAGACAGAATCTTGCATCAAGCGCCCTATTTGTGGTGATTCCCGGAATCATAATATCGATTGTCGCGGGTCTAATGATATTTACCTTTGTTTTTCAATATGGGAGTAAAGAAAATGTTGGTGATGGCGCAAAGTTAATATTTGTTACATTGTCTGTTATGTTTGCTCATCTTGGCAGTGTTGGCAGTATATTGTGTGCTTTGCTTATGCTTGGGTTATTGTTTGCTGGTATCTCTTCAACAATTTCACTCCTAGAACCATGTATTAAATATCTTGATGATAAGACTAAATACAACAGATCGACATTAACATACATTGTTTCATTTGTTATTTTCCTAGTTGGGATCATTGTTATTGTATCTATGAATAACAAAATTTTTGATAAAAGTTTGTTTGATTGGCTAGATTGGCTTAGTGCAAATGTACTTTTAATATGGGGTAGTTTTTTCTGTTCCATTTTTATTGGATATTTTGTGCCAAAGGAGTCTTTAATGAAATGGACATCTACATATTTTAAAAGCAAAGCTGTGTTTTATTTATGGTACTATTCATTACGCATACTTGCTCCTGTTTTAGTTATTATGGTATTTGTAAATAAGGTTTGGTTTGACAATTAATATTATATTTACTAATGTATTGTGATATGATATTTTATTTTAATATAAATTTAAAAAATATGGTATTTAAAAAAACATGTTATTAACTTTTATCAAATTTTTGATAACAAATGTTTTACATGCAGTGTATTAATGTGTTACAATTGCGATGTAAAAACAGGAGGTTTTATGTCTAGATTTTTTAAAATTGCTGATTTATTTTATTTATTGTTGATTGGAGTTGGGGTTGGTTGTATAGTTGCGTGCGGAGTATTTGTCGCACCTATAGTGTTTAAGATTGGTGATTTTATAACTAATTTTTCTCAAGCTGAAAGCGGAATTGTTATGGGAAAAATATTTGTTAGATTAAATTATTTCTTGATAATTTTGGCAATTGTAATTGCTATTTATGAAATTTTGTGTTTTTCAGGTTCTAAATTTAGTCAGTATTATTCTAAATTGTGGCTTATACTAGGTTTGTTTAATATAGTTTTAATATGTCTATTTGTTTTTTACTACACACCTTTTATTTTAGATACAAATAATTTACAATCAGAAGATTTTGTTACAATGCATTCTCAGAGTGTTTTAGTGTTCAAAATATTAATGTTTAGCCTAAGTGTTTTGTTTGTTTGGAGAGCGTATAAAGCACATGTAGATTGATTTCAAAAACATATACAATTTGTGTTATTGTTAGTATAATATGTTTGATTTTACAATCTATTAAATATCTATTGTGTATGGCTAAGACCATAAAAATAACAACCAATTATTAAGTCTTATGTATGATTACATGATTTTGATATATTCTAATACTATAAAATCTTTTTTCGCCATAAATTTACATGTTTCATATTTTTGATTCTTGTTTGTGATAATTTGCTGTTTTGTGCATGTATTTTGTTTTATGTGTATTAATAAATCATCCTTTACATGTTGTAATTTTTGTATATCGTTAGAGCTCAATTCTTTTGTTATTTCATCTTGTATGTGTAAGATTGCAACAAATGCAATTGACATTATAATAATGGAAAAAGCAATATCAACACTTAGAAATCCGTTCATATAGAATCTTGAACGCATAATAATACCTATGAATGTAATAATCCAACAGCTACCACAACAAGTACAATGCCAAAATACCCTATAGGTTTTAGCTTTTGTTTGAAAAAATAATATGCCCCAGCAACACTTCCAATAATACCAACTGCACCCCATAGGGTATAGGCTACCGGTAAATACATACCATTATCAACAGCAATAGCCAAAAACAAAAAAGCACAACCAACTAAGATTAATGCTAATATACCCCACCAAATATGTCTAAAACCATCTGATTTTTGTAAAGCTAAGTTAGCAAAAATATCAAGTATGCCAGATAAAACAATAAGTAAAAAATTCATAATAACCTTCTAAAACTATAACCGCCCCATTGTAGCAAAATTTTGTAAATTACCACTAATACACAATAATGAAAAACTTTGTAAAATATAATTATCTTATTTCTATATACTATGTTTATAAAACTTTAATACATAATTATAATGCGTATAATAATATTAAATAATGTGATTAATTTAAACATTTTACTAAATAAGTTTATATAGATCTATTGTTAATTTATAATATTTCATGGATTATTCAACTTTATTTGCAATGAAGTAATATGCAATACTTATATTAGACCTAGCATCATATGCAATAGCATTAAACGCAAGATGCATGAAGTCATTAGATAAATATAGGCTAGTAAAGAATTAATAAATTAATATATTGGAATCATTTTGTCATTTAATACACATTAATGACGATTTTGTGCACTTTTAAGTGTATTTTGCAATAAAGAAGTAATTGTCATCGGACCTACTCCACCGGGAACAGGTGTTATAAAGGAACATATATTAGAAACAGATTGAAAATCTACATCCCCAACTAACTTTCCATTATCTAATCTATTTATGCCGATATCAACTACAATAGCACCCTGTTTTACCATATCTTTTGTGATCAGATTGATTTTACCAACTCCAACACATACAATGTCTGCCTTTTTTGTATAAAAACTCACTTCTTTTGTTTGTATATGGCAAATGCTTATTGTGGCACCTGCATTAAGCATCAGCGCTGCTAACGGCTTACCAACGATATTACTTGCACCAACTATACACACATCTTTACCTTGAATTTCTATATTATAATGTCTTAATAAAGTCATAATGCCAAGGGGCGTAGCTGGCACAAAGCCATCTAATCCGCAATGCAATTTACCGCTATTTTGTATATGAAATCCATCCACATCTTTATGCGGTGAAATTGATTCTAATATTTTATATGTGTTAATATGAGATGGTAGTGGCAATTGAACTAAAATGCCATCTATCTGATGATTTTTGTTTAAATTGTCTATTGTATAAAGCAGATCTTGTTCTGTTGTATTTACGGGCATTTCATACAAAATTGAAGTTATACCAACTCTTTTGCAAGCTTTAGCCTTCATATTGACATATGTTTGACTAGCTGAATCATTGCCTACCAAAATTACTGCTAAACTAGGTGTAATACCTCTTGTTGTTAGCTGTTTGGTTTGTTTTATAATATCTTGCTCTATTTGGGATGCGAGTTTTTTGCCATCTAATAAAATCATGAAATACCTTTAATGTTTATATAGCTATATATTCTACCATATCTTTACATATTTTATGCTTACTCGCATAGTAAGCGATTGTGTTAGAATCTAATTGAGGTTGATTAAATTAATTTCTATATTTGACAGCAACAAATTACAATGCTTGTTGAATAAAGTCTATTTATTAAATTGCATTTAAGCTGAAAATTTTTTATTTTATACATGAGGTAATTATTAATAAAAGTCATTGTGTTTTGTATTTTTACTAGTATTGCGATATTTAATTATTTGAATCTAATTGATTTTACAAAAATTAAAAGTTTTGTTTTTTATTTGATTAATCTTTTTATCAATTGTGCCAAGATGAATTGTTTATCGTTGCTATAAATTGCATTTAGTTTAATTACTACTATGTGGTCGTGTCGTTATTTACTAAGAATCTAGGACAATATTATTTTTTGCTTGTATTGCAAATATTAAAAAAGTAGTCTATTAAGGTCAAAAAGTTCAAGCTTAAAAATTTCATGACATAGAATCTTTAAGTTTGCCTGCTCATTATTTTTTTACACATGTATGCTATGCAATTTCATATTTATTTGTTTCCATTGATCCTCAAAAAATAAATATTTAATCCAAGAAAGAATAATAGCCAAAAAGGTAGCATTTCCGCGATGATTTTAAAACTATACATTGCATCTATGCCATAATTTGCTTGTTGCAAATAAAGTTTCATAAAATAAGAAATAGGCATGATTTGACTCCAAAATGACGCAAAAACTTCCATGCTATTTTGAGGATAAGTTATACCAGCAAAGGCTAGTGATGGTGCAGTGTAAGCAGCAATAACACTAATTGTTTTTGACGAATGCGTTAATATGGATTGAAAGCAAATAACAATACCAGATATAGCACCAGATAAAACAAACATACCAAGTACAACTATCATCATATTTCCTTCCCTTGGATAACCTAATGCCCCAAATACAGACAACATTATAGCTCCCCAAATAATGGATATACCAACATTTATTAGAAATTTAGAAACTAATTCTTTTATGCTTTTTGGAGTATTATTGATTAAATTTAACATACCAACAGCTATTAGTATTTGCCACATACATGGCAGCATTAATGTAAGTAAAAATTGTGCATAATCATTTCTAGGATTAAACAAACCTTCAATTTTTGGAATTATTGGCATAGCCTTTGCCTTTGCTATATTCATATTAGCATCTTTGGCAAGATTCTTGCCAACAGAGCTAATAGCATTGAAAGTTGCTATAACTTGTAATAATGCACTATTAACAGATTTTCCTATCAATACAAATTGTGCATTATAATACACGCCTATATTAACACCTATACCCTTTCTAACATGAGATTGAAAATCATATGGTATTACTACTATTCCATATATTTTTCCTTGATTTAAATCAATTTTTGCCTCAAGCAAAGAATTATATTGCTTATTAATTGCAACAGCCGGTGAAGATTCTATGTAGAATTGTAAATCTCTACTAAGAGAGCTTTTATCGTTATCTACTAAGCCTATTGGTAAATCTGTGGGTATGCTATGAAAGAATATACTATATGCAAGCACCCCCATAAAGGGCGGTAAAATTGTCCAAATAATACAGAAAAACTTGTATTTAAAAAAAATATTTTTACAAAAGTTAAAATTGTATTTCATATAATAATCCATATTCTAATTGTATGTTGTATTATACAATTCTTATTTTAAAATTTATTTAAGTGAAATAAGTTGCATTATAAATATTAAACTCTATACATTTTATTTTGTATTTAATTGTTTTTAGCATGGTAAAATTACAGCATATTTTTATTAGGAGAATTATATGAAAAGTAAAATTTCTAGTTTAGTTGCATTGTGTCTTTGTGTGAATCTTGCATATGCAAGTAAGATAACAGATGTTATCGAAAAGCAAACGGGGCAAAAAACAACATTACTAAAAGAAAGTGTGCTTAAACAAGATTCAAATCTCAAGGTAATCACACTTAAAGATAACGCAAGTGGTTTTAAGGTGCTAGGCATTATTAATAAACAAGAGAGTATATTTTTACCAATTACTTCTGCATTTTTTACGGATAATGACAAAGATAGGGAATCTTTAATGCAAGAATTTCAATCAGTAAGCAATTATAACCTTACATTTCAAACGCAAGCTGAAGTAAAAAAAGCAATAACAAAACTACCTAAAGATTATATTATTCATTTAAAGGGAAAAAATAGCAAGAAAGTATTTTATATTATCTCCGATCCATTATGTCCTCATTGTCAAGAAGAGCTTAAGCACATAAATCAAAAGCTTGAGCTTGGTGATGTTAAAATGATACCTATAGGCTGGATGGGAGATGAATCTGCGAACAAAACAGCAGAAATTTATTTGAAAGTTAAGAATGCCAAAACGGATTCAGAAAAAATTGATATTTTGAATAGAGTGTATGCAAAAACCTATAAAGCACCAAAAGCAGATTCTAAGTCATTGGCTACCGTTCAAGAAGTAGTTCGTATGCTAACAGGCAAAGGTAAAGTAGAGGGAACTCCATACATAATAGAAGAGGATCTATAGTTGCAGATTGGCGTTATAGATTATGGCGTTGGGAATGTCGCCAATGTTATGCGGTGTTTAGAATATACGGCTAGAGGCGATAAGATTCTAAGAGTTTGTAGCGAAAAAGAGTTGTTGCAGTGTGATAAGGTGGTTTTGCCCGGTGTAGGGGCGTTCAGAAGTGCTATGCAACATCTAGAGCAGATGCAACTTATAGATAGCATACGAGAGTTTGCAAAGAGTGGTCGTTATATTCTTGGCATATGTCTTGGTATGCAATTGTTATTTAAGAGGAGTTTTGAGTTTGGAGAATGTGATGGGCTAGGATTAATTGAGGGAGAGGTTGTAAGATTTGATTTTGTAGAATCTAATTTAGAATCAAATTCGTTAAAAGCAGGCATAGGTTCTACAAAGGATAATAGCAGTAATAAAAGAACTTTGAAGATTCCACATATTGGTTGGAATAAAAATTTTAAGCAAAAACATCATAATATAATGTCTGGTTTAAATGATATTTTTTATCTTTATTTTGTTCATAGTTACCATGCACATTGCGATGAAGAATTTATATTATCAACATGTTATCATGGGATACAATTTCCAAGCATAGTAAGTAAAGAAAATATCATAGGAATACAACCTCATCCAGAAAGAAGTCATGAGGTAGGTTTTAAGATAATGCAAAATTTTTTACAAATGAAGTAGTACTAGATTTTGTATGGAGCAAACACAAGATTGCAAAACATATGTATTACATATGGATATACCATTACATGCAAAGTGTATATTAGAGATATTAGAGCAAAGTGGATTTGAAGGTTTTATTGTAGGTGGTTGCGTAAGAGATAGTTTGCTTGGATTAAAACCAAAAGATTGGGATATAACTACTAATGCTACGCCAACACAGGTTGAACACATATTTAAAAGCCACAAAACATATAGCATAATTCCTATAGGTTTGAAGCATGGCACTATCGGCATTAAACCAAAAGATAGCGAAGAAATATTTGATGTAACAACATATAGGATTGATGGAGAATACAAAGACTCAAGACATCCATCTACTATAAATTTTACGAATAATATATGCGAGGATTTATCGCGTAGAGATTTTAGCATAAATGCCATTGCTTGCAAAATAGTAGATAGCCAAAACATACAAAATTATTTAGATATACCATTAAATATTAAATTAGATTCTAAAAGTGAAACGACAGAATGTATTATAAAAAAGTATTATAATGATGATTTACTAAACAATAAAAAAGAAACATATCAAGTTAAACGATATTGCACATGCACAATGAAACTTTATGATTATCATAATGGCATACGCGATCTAATAGCAAAAAACATTATTTGTGTGGGTAATGCACAAACTCGCTTTAGCGAAGATGCATTAAGGATTATGCGTGCAATGCGTTTTGCCTCAATACTGCCTTTTGGTTTTAAATTGCATTATGATACAAAACAGGCAGTTATAAAGTTATTTCCATTATTAAATAATATATCAAAAGAGCGTATTAATGTGGAGTTTGTAAAATTATTGCATGGTAAATATGTTAGTTATGTAATTTTGGAATATGAATGTATATTATTATCCATAATGCCAATATTAAATAATTTAGATAAATCGCAATTATTTTTAAACTGCGTATCATTACAATATGCACCAAATGACACGGCTATAAGACTCTCAATATTGCTATACTCACAAAATTATGAAAACACAGAATCTATGTTGCAAGCACATATACAATCTTGTTTATATGAGTTAAAAAAATTGCGTTTTGACAATAAAACGATTCAAGATACATTAAAGATTCTAAGTTGTTTCAGATATAAGCCCACAAACAATAGCGTATCAATAAAATATTTTTTGTCAAAATATGATAAAAAATTGCTTTGGCAAGTATTATGTATGCATTTGTCAATACAATATGCCCGCATGAAGCATTGTGGTGATTCTACAAATGAAATAGGACAAACTCTAAATTGTTTTGAAATATTTAAAAATATTATTAAAAATAACGAGTGTTATAGCTTGAAACAATTATCAATAAATGGTAACGACATCAAGAACATATCTACTAAATTAGGTAAAACTATAGATGGCAAGCAAATAGGCGATATATTGAATCATATATTATTGTCTATTATAAATGGACACATAAGTCCTATTAAAAATGAAATTTTTCAAGAAGTAATGAATTATGTGGATAAATTACCAAATAAATAATTAAACAAGCATCTTAATTGCATATTATCTACAAGTTATGAATTACCTGTAGCCTAGATACATATAAAGTTATTTGTGAAAAATAATGTATAATACAAATTGTATTTTGCATTGGTTCATGAATTTAGAGGCTTATTATGATGAATTTAAGCATTAAAATAATATTAAGTTTAATGATTTTAGTATATATGCTGAGCAATGTTAATATACATGCTAGTAGCATGAAAGATTGCAAAGGTAAAAAAGCTGATATTGTAGAGCATACAAAAATAATTTATTGCAATAAACATAAAAATAGTTTGCAAGAAAATGTTGCAAGAAATTATGATGATAATGGGAATCTTAAAGAAGAGATTCCGTATAAAAATAATATGATATATGGTATAGGTAGGGTTTATTATAAAAATGGAAATATTTAGATAGAGATTCCATATAAGAATGATAAAATAGATGGTATCTAAAACATATGCCATAAAAATGGCGATATTTATTTGCAATTGACATTTAAAAATAATAGACTGGTATCTAGTAAATGTGCTAATGGAACGATATTGGTAAATAAAGCCTTACAAAAAGTTAATGACAATGATTTGTCTGCTTGTGGCTTTATATCTGATTTTTAGTTTTTAGGAGCAAGTTAGTGAGTATTAATCTTAAAAGAACTTTATTTGATTTTGTAATTTTGGTATTTTTATCGGTTAGTGTGAATTTGAATGCAAACAATTCTATTTTGCAACAGAACTCATATTTCGTTGAGGTGCTACAGCATGACAATGAAAAATCGAGTCTGGTAAGAAAATCATATGATATCAGTGTAGCACGGCATAACACATACACATATTCTACAAAAAAAGATAAAGAAACCATGTCTTCGTGCTATAAAGGAAATTATAGTAATATTGGCACGGATTTGGATTATCTATACAATTTTGTCCGAATGGATTATTTTAATTTATTGAAAACCACTAAACCATATACACTAAAAACGCAGGCTTTCAATGCAATTAGAATATCATGGGAGAATGAACAATTGTTGGATGCCAAGTATTATGGTGCTTGCAATGATTGTGATTGTTTGTATAAAATTAAGAATTTATATATCATTAACAACGCATTGTATAGATCTAGAGCGATACTTTTACATTTGATTTCTAATCACAAATATAGAGATGATAGCGGGATATATCTTGCTATTGCTATAAGTTATTATTTGCAAGATAGCATTTTTTATCGACACAAAATAAAATACTATATGAATAAATGGAGAATTTTTGGGGGTGAGATACCAAAAAATCTTATCAAAATGACTAGCTATGAAGATTCTATTTTTACCATAGAATCTCTAAAATAATATACTGCATATAATACATGTAGAAAAATAGAGTTTAGTTTAATTATTTCTTATACAATGTAGGTTTTGTATGACAATATATTCAATTTATAATTATTTTTTAGAACAATATGTTCAGGGTTTATAAGGGATGGATTCTATACATTATATGCAAAGCAAAATATTCAAACTAATTAGTATTTTTACTATATTATTTTTAGTTTTAGGTCTAAGTTCTTGTGTGGATAAAGACAATAATAAAACAAATGATAATAAAGAAACAGCACAACCAAAAATAATACAGAAACAAACTCAACTTACATTAATAATGGGTGGCGATGCGTTATTGCATGCACCTGTATATAAAGATGCACAAATTATTAAGCAAAATAATATGCAACAAACTCAAATAAACTATGATTTTTCTAGGATGTTTGATATGTTATCGCCATTAATAAAAAGATATGATTTAGCATTCTATAATCAAGAGACTATATTAGGAGGCAAGGAGCTTGGCTTAAGTAGTTATCCCGCATTTAATTCACCACAAGAATTTGGAGATTCTATGATAGATATAGGGTTTAATCTCATATCCTTGGCAAATAATCATACACTTGATAGAGGTGAAAAAGCAATAATGTCATCTTTAAAGTATTGGTCTAATAAGCCCGTTCTGACTGCTGGTAGTTATCAATCATTTAAAGATAGAAATACACCAAAAATATATGAAAAAAATGGCATAAAATATACAATGTTGGCTTATACTTATGGTACTAATGGCATTAAGATTCCAAAAGGCAAAGATTATCTTGTTAATATATACAGCAAAGAGGTATTGCAAAAAGACATAAAGCAAGTTAGAGATAAGGTAGATTTATTGATTGTATCTATGCATTGGGGAAATGAATATCAATTTACTCCCAACAAGGAGCAAGAAGAGTTGGCAAAGTTTCTTGCAAAGCAAAATGTTGATATAATAATAGGGAATCATCCGCATGTAATACAGCCTATTGAATGGATCAATAATACTTTAGTTATATATTCATTGGGTAACATGATTTCTGCTCAAAGGGGATTAGAGCGAAGAATTGGCATGCTCGTTGATGTAAGGGTGATAAAGGATTTACAAACAGGCACAATTTCATTAAAAGATTTGCATGCTAATCTAATTTATACTTATTATGATGATTTTATAAGAAATTTTCGCATATATACATTTTCTCAACTTAGTGAGGAAATATTACCAAATTACAAATACATATGTAAAAAATACTCACAAATTGTTAAAAAAAGAGACATATCAGATAGCGTAATAGTATGCAAATAGATTGATTGTAGATTCTGAATTTAAGATTATGCTACATAGATCAACAGAATCTACATTATTGATGCAGGGCATTCTTTAGGTTGGATTTAGAGGATAAAATGAAAATATTAAAAATACTTTATATTTGTTGGATTATATTATGTGTTGTGGGTTGGTTTATATCTCCTATTGTTGGACATAATCCAAATAGGGTTGAGGAGTTTTTTATAATGCTTGGTTGGATAGTCTTTCCACTAATGATAGCCAATCTATGGCTTTTTGGAATAACAAGAATTA